>CBJNAT010000046.1:0-9892 GCA_966434585.1 uncultured Gammaproteobacteria bacterium
CCCAGTTCGAAGCGTTCCGCACTTCCGGCGGCGGCACGGAAGGCAAGCCCGCGGATTGCGCCGCCTTCAAAGGCCAGTCACTTGCGATGGCGGATGTGCCCCAAAGCGGCGGCAGCAACTGGGTGACTGAAGCCGACGGCCGCAGCATCGAGCTGCCCAGCGGTGTCTGGAGCTATACGCTCTATCGGGATGACAGGCTGCACGCGTGCGGCGAGAAGGGCGAGGCCCAGTGCTATCTGCGCATGGTCTTCGTGCGCAACGGCTCGGATCAAGCGCTCGAATGCACGGGCAAGATCACCTATAGCGGCACCGATATCCTCGGCAAGCCGACGACGGAGCGCCGCGTCCTCGTGCCGGAGAAATCGATGCGCGGCACCGTCATTAGCGCAGCCGAGCAGTCGGTTAATGCCACGACGTTCGACGCGGACTGCACGGCGCGTGCGGCCTTGCCAGCGCTAGACACGCCTGCGGGCTGCAAGTACGAAGTCGTGAAGCCCGTGTCGATCGGCGACTACTACCCTGAAGCCTCACGCGCAGCGAACGAGGAAGGGCCTGTGGTGGTGGAGTTCACGTTGAAAGGCGCGGCCGATCATCCGACCGACGTGAAGGTCGCTGCCAGCAGCCTTTATCCGAACATCGATGCCGCCGCGGTGAAAGCCGTGAGCGACATGGTGATGAGCAGCACCTGCAAGAAGGCGAAGTTTCGACTCAAGCTCACGTTCAAGCTGCAGGCGTGAGCGGAGCCGCTTAGGAGAACACCATGCGAGTGCTCGGTGTTTTGGCCGTAATGGCGCTCTGTTCCGACATGGCCGCTCATGCGAGCGACTCGATGCGCTGCGGTCGCTGGGTGGTCAGCAACTCCATGGCGCCCGATGAGTTGCTCGCCAAGTGCGGCGAGCCCGATTCCAAACGCATCGAGGAGTCGGACGTGCGCACCAGAACCGTGAGCGGCGGCATGGCCAAGATCGGCACGCAGATCACCGAGTACTGGACGTACAAACGCGGCCCGCAGGGCCTCGACATGCTCGTCGTGATCGTCGATGGGAAGATCCGGTCGATTGGGCGAGCGGAGTGACCGAAGAGGACTGCCTAGCCGCTGTGCGCGCGAGCAGGTTCCACAAGCTCGCTCACGCCACCTCGTAGCGAATAAATCTGACTAAGCCCCCGGCCTCGCAGTTCGGCCGCCAGTGCACGGCTGCGCATGCCTCGCGCGCAAATGAGCGCATAGCGCTGGCCGGACTCCAACAACTGCGGATTCGCCATCAGTTGCGACAAAGGCACATTGCGGACGGCGCGCAGTGGTGCGGGCTGCGCGCGCGCTTCTTCCGGTTCTCGAATGTCGATGAGTTGGCAGCCGAGTGCATGGGCTTGCGCGATGTCCGCCAGTTCCAGATCGGTGGCCGTTTCTAGTGTGGTCGAAGCCCGTGCCCCATGTATTGCGGCACAGTGGGTCGCACGCTGCGTTTTCAGCAATCGAGTGGTCAGCGTGCGCAGGTCCAGCAATAGCAATGCTGAGCGTACCGGACTGTCGATGCCGACGATCAGTTTGATGGCTTCGAGTGCTTGGAGGCTGCCGAGCACACCGGGAACGGGTCCGAGTACGCCCGCTTCGGCGCAGTTGCCTACCAATCCGTCGCGCGTGGCTTCCGGCCAGACGCAGCGTAGACACGCACTGCCTGCCGCGGGTGAATAGACCTGCAGCTGACCTTCGTATTGATAGATGCTCGCGAACACGCCGGGTTTGCGCGCAGTGACGAGTGCGTCATTCAACGTGAATTTGGCGGTGAAGTTGTCGGTGCAGTCGATCGCGAGATCGTAACCTTCGAGCAAGCGCGGCGCGTTCTCGACGGTGAATCGCTCCGCATGCACGCGCACGATGACTTCGGGATTCAGGCCGTGCAAACGTTCCGCTGCGAGCTCGGCTTTGCGCGAGCCGCTGTCGCGCAGGTCGTAGAGCGGTTGGCGATGCAGGTTGCTCGGCTGCACGACGTCATGGTCCACGATGCCGAGTGTGCCGATGCCTGCACCGGCGAGATAACTCAGTACAGGCACACCCAGGCCACCCGCGCCGATGACGAGTACGCGTGCGGCGCGGAGCTTTGCCTGGCCGGCGGGGCCGATTTCGGGGAGGGTGATTTGGCGCGAGTAGTCGGGGATCAATCCCCCTCTCCCGGTTGCGGGAGAGGGTTGGGGTGAGGGTCCGTGGTGGTGGTGGTGCGAGCCCTCATGCGCTGCCGCGTTCCCCTCACCCGCCGCTGCCGCGTCGACCTCGACAACTGCTCCCTGCGTTGTTCTACCTCGTGCATCCATGCACTCGTCTCCCGCAACCGGGAGAGGTAAAGGATGCGCCGCGCAGCGCTCGCAGTTCACCCATCCCGAATCGCCGTTGACGTAGTGCTCCTTCTTCCAAATGGGCACGCGGTGTTTCACTTCATCGATGATGTAGCGACACGCGGCGAAGGCTTCCGCGCGATGGCGTGCGCTGACGCCGACCCAGACCGCGAGCTCGCCGATCGCCAACGAACCGACGCGATGGACACAGGCCGCTTGCAACACATCGAAGCGCTGGATGGCCTCGGCAACGATACGCTCGCCTTCCTTTCGTGCGAGCAGTTCGAAGGCTTCGTATTCGAGGCGCGTGACCGCGTGGCCTTCGTTGTGATTACGCACCCAGCCTTCGAAGGACGCATAGCCGCCCGCCGCAGGATCTTCGAGCCCGATACGCAATCGTTCGGGTTCGATCGTCGTGCTCGTGAAGTCGAATGCGTTCATCAGCCGCCTGCCACGGGAGGAATGAATACCACGCGATCGCCGCCGCGTAGCTCGGTGTCCCAATCGCCAAACTCGTCGTTGATAGCGACTTTCACCTGCGACTGAGCAAGCTTGAATGGATGACGCTGCTGTAGCTCTGCATAGAGCTCGCGAGGCGTGTGCGCTTGCGTCTCGAGCGCTTCCTCACTGCGACCGGCCTGTTCCCGGAACACAGCGAAGTACTGCACGGAGACGCGCTTCGCCGTGCCTGACACAGGTGCAGGCGCTGAGCTGCGCAATCCCGAAGCGACTGCCGCGAACTCCTCGGGCGTATTCACATTGTCGAGCGCAGCAGCGACCGGCAGATCGAGCAGCGCCACGTTCGAATTGATGAGCAGCTTGCGTGGACACTCTTTGCCTTTCGCGAGCCACTCGCTCACGGCAACACGACTCGCAGGTTCCCAGATGGCGCAGAGCGGCTCCGGCAGCTGATCGAAGTTGCTGCGGTAAGCCGTTGCGATGCGAGTCGGGTCACGATGTTCGATGAGGTGATCGAGCACCGCGGGTGTGAGCTGCGGTAGATCGCAGGCGACGACGAGCCAGGCGGCCTTCGGATGTTCCTGCAACGCTGCATCGATACCCGCGAGCGGACCCAAGCCCGGGTTTCTATCCACGATCTGCGGCAGCGATGCGCGCAACGTATCCGTGCGCTGATCGGGGCGTACGGAGATGAACGTGGCCGCGCAGAATTCGCTCACGAGATCGTAAGCCCATTGCAGGTGCGGCTTGCCGTGATACTCGAGCGCGGCTTTGTCGCGTTGCATGCGTCGGCTGGCGCCGCCGGCAAGCACGAGCCCGAAAAGAGGCGCAGCAGGCATGATCACCGCACCCCGATATCGCGCTTGCCGCCGGTCTTCTCGACCAGGCGCGTCTGCGCGATCACGATGTCATGCGACAGCGCCTTGCACATGTCGTAGATCGTGAGCGCGGCGACCGTTGCACCGGTCAGTGCTTCCATTTCGACGCCTGTCTTGTGGTGAACCGATACCGTACAACGCACGATGGCCTCATCGCCCTGCATGTCCACGTGCACTTTGCAGTTCTCGATCCCGAGTGGATGACAGAAGGGAATCAACTCGTGCGTGCGCTTCGCGCCCATCACACCGGCGATGATCGCGGTCTGAAAGACGGGGCCTTTCACTGTGCTGAAGCCTTGCTCGCGCAACGCATTTGCGACGTCGTTCGGAAAGCGCACGCGCGTCTCAGCCGTAGCCGAGCGATGCGTGACGGCTTTGGCGCCCACGTCGACCATCGTGGGCTGTTGGTTGGCATCGATGTGCGTAAACGTCATTTATCCGCCGATGTAATACATCTCGATCTTGCGCAGCGGGTGTTCATTCGCCGGCAGTGAAGCCCGTAGCTCGCTATAGCGATCATCGCGTTGCAGCCAGGTGTTGCGAATGAGCGTGGCCAGCTCTTCATCGCTCGCCCCCGAACGCAGAGGAGTCCGTAAATCGACGCCGCGCGTTGCAAAGAGGCACGTGTAGAGCACGCCTTCGGACGACAGTCGTGCACGCGAGCATGCACCGCAGAACGGATTCGATACGGACGAGATGAAGCCGATCTCGCCGGCCCCGTCTTCGAAGATATAACGTTCCGCGACTTCGCCGCGGTAGTTCTCGGCCACGGCTCGCAGCGGCCACCGTGCTTGAACACGTGCGAGCAGCTCGCGAGAAGGCACGACGCGGTCCGCCGTCCAGTGATTGCGATTGCCCACGTCCATGTACTCGATGAAGCGCACGATCACCTGCGTGCCGCGGAAACGCTCGACGAGATCGAGCGCAGTGTGATCGTTCAAGCCACGCTCGATGACCGTGTTCACCTTGATGGGCGCGAGTCCGGCTTCGAGCGCGGCGTCGATGCCGTCCAGCACACGTTGCACACCGCCGAAGCCGCCATTCATCTGCCGGAAGACTTCTTCGTCGAGCGAGTCGAGACTGACCGTGATCCGATTGAGACCGTTTGCTCGCAGTTCCGCCGCATGCTGATCGAGCAGCACGCCATTGGTCGTGAGCGCGACGTCTTCCACGCCGTCGATGCCGCTCAGCTCCCCCACGAGCTCGCTCAAGCTCGGACGCAACAGCGGTTCGCCCCCAGTGAGCCGCACCTTGCGCACGCCCATCTGCACGAACAGTCGCGTGAGCCGAGCGATCTCATCGAACGAGAGTCGCTCCGCACTCTTCAAGAAGCGATAGTTCTCGTGGAACGTCTCCTTCGGCATGCAGTACGTACAGCGGAAGTTGCACCGGTCCATCACCGAGATGCGCAGATCGTGCAGCGGCCGATCCAGTCGGTCGCGAGGGCGAGGTGTCACGGGCAGCGTCGAGAGCGTCACGTCGGGAGATCCAGCTTCGATATCACCATGCGTAGAAGGGTATTAGGGTACCCCGTTTCAACCGCTGGGGACCCGGGGGCGTCTGCACGAACCCGTCCGTGCCGCGCAGCGAAATGTAATCGCCGGAGCCCTGCGTCGGTCGCGGCTGCGCGAGCTGCCGCGCTCCCTCGTCGCTACTGAGCTCGACGGGTAGAAACACGGCGAGTGCTGGCTTCACCTCGTAATCGGCTGCCAAGGCCACCCTCGCAGGCGCTCGCGTCAAGGTTCCCGTCAGCACATCCAGCCCCCCATACACATACCGCGCGAGACAGGCGACGGTCGAGACCGGATTCCCGGGCAGTGCGAACACAGCCTTGCCCGCATCCGACACGCCGAACCACATGGGCTTGCCGGGCCGCTGGGCCACGTTGTGGAAGACCACGCGCACGCCCAGTTCGTTCAGCACCTGTGGCACATAGTCGAAGCGTCCCATGGAAACCCCGCCACTCAAGATGAGCACGTCCTGCTCGTCGAGGTGTGCAGCGAGACGGTTGCGCAAGGTATCCAGATCGTCGGGCAGATGGTCGTTCGACAGGTGCGTATAGCCCCTCCCTCGCAGTGCGCTCAGCACGGCGTAAGCGTTCGAGCGATAGATCTGCCAATCGGCCACCGCTTGGCCGGGCTCCACGAGCTCATTGCCGGTGGAAATGACGGCAATTCGTGGGTCCCTGCTGACACGTACGGAACTCAGTCCTGCAGTGGCGGCCAGCGCGATCTCCGTTGGGCCGATGCGCGCGCCAGCGGGCAGCAATAGATCGCCACGTTTGAGGTCGAGCCCGCGCGTGTGGACATTGAGCCAAGGACCGACTTTCACATCGGCGGTCACCGTTGCCGTGCCATCGGTCACGGTGAGTCGCTCCACGGGTACGACGCAGTCGCAGCCCTGAGGCAACACGGCTCCGGTCATCACCTCGAAACAGTCGGACTGCCCCGCGAGCTGCAGCGGCGCCGAACCCGCTGCCTGTGTGCCCGCGATGCGAAAGCACCGTTGACCCGCGAGGAACTCCGTGCTCGCAAACGCGATGCCATCCATCGTCACGCGATGAAAGGGCGGCTGATCGCGTGGGGCAAGCAGCGGCTCACGCAGTACGGCACCGTGTAACTCGGCGAGTTCGCGGGATTCGGTCGGGAGTGGCCGAAGGTGCGCGCGGATGGCGGCTTCGGCGGCGGCAGGATCGAGCATGCGCGTGAGGACGGACCGTTCGAGGGGTTCGTCAGTGTGGCATGCGCTACGAAGAGGGCAAGAAGGGCCAGGAGGGCGCTGGGCTCTAGTAGAAAGAGCGACGGGCTACGGGCTACAGGCTACGGCCAGAAGGGCAGAGCCCTTTCATTCCGCCGGGGTCGTGCGCAGCGCGATGGCCAACTAGCCAGAAAAGAAGAGGGCGCTGCCTTCAGGTCAGCGCCCTCGTTTGCCCAGAGCCCTCCTGGCTCTGGAGCGGCTCAGCCGCGTGCTTTGAATGCACGCACCTGAGCGTTGAACAGCTCGGCCTTCTTCTGCAGTTCTTCCACCGCCGAGTTGTACTTCTTCACCTGAATGGTCTTGAGCTGACGCAGCTGGCCATCGCCCAGTCCTGCGGACTTGCCCTTGGTTTCCTCATCGAGGCAGGTGCCATAGGCGTTCACGGCTTCGTTGTACGCCTTGAACTCGGCCGCGGCCGAGGCCATGACTTCCGCGGAGGCCGTCTTGCCGTCCGGTACTGCGTCCGGAGCTTTGGGGAATGCACATTCCGCCTGTGCGCCCGTAGTGGCGACTGCGGCAGCGACAAGAATCAGTGCAGGAAGGGATTTCACGCTCATACCTCGCAAGTGCGTTAAGTTCGTCGGCCAATTGGATGCAAGCGCCCGGGCACGCAGCGGAGCGGGCGCTGTTACTGGGCTGCATCGGCGTAGCGGGCGAACCCTTGAGCGAGCGAGCGGGGCTAAACGGAAAACTGCGAGGTTGCTCGCACTGCGGCGACGATTTTTGCGGCAGTGCGGCCAGGATGGGTCACGGGCCTACGGGCCTACGGGCTACGGTCAGAGGGGGGCCATCTATTCTGGCCGTAGCCTGTGGCCTGTAGCCCGGTCTTTCCCCAAAGGGGCGGCTTTATACGCCCGCTGTCAGCTCTTCCCCCGGTTCTTGAACGTGCGCACCTGCTCGTTGAAGTTAGCGGCGCGCTGTTCGAGCTCCAGTACGGCGGCGTTGTATTTTTTGCTATGGATCGCGTTGATCTGCTGGACCTGTTCCGGGGGCGCATCCGGGCCCATCGACTGGAGCTGCGCCTGCTTTTCAGTATCGAGGCACGCGAGGTACTCGTTGACGGCCTTGTCGTACGCTTTCACCGCCTTCATGCCCTCGACCATCTCGGCCTCCGATGCGGTCTTGCCATCGGGCAGCGCGGCGGGGGCGGGTGGATAAGTGCACTCGGCATGAGCTTGAAAGAAGACGGTGCAGCCGATGACGGCGAGCAGCGGTGCGATTCGCATTGCGGTTCCCCCAGCGTGTGATTCGAGGTGCGCGTCGCGATCGACGCGTGCGCCGATCATATGCTCAGTTCGAGAGGAGATGGCAAGCGAGATGACAGATTGCCTGCGACGCTGCTAAGTCCATAGTTCCCACGTTCCCCACGCGAGCAAGGCGCTGCCCGCAATGGCAACGCCTGCGACGGTCCAAAAGCGTCGGCGCGTGCCGACTGCCAGAGTGTTTCGCGTGGAGGGTTGCCACGCATCCGCCTCACGACTCTCCAAACGGAGCTTGCGGACATGCAATTGCCGTGT
Organism: uncultured Gammaproteobacteria bacterium; assembly: GCA_966434585.1. GTDB lineage: Bacteria > Pseudomonadota > Gammaproteobacteria > Steroidobacterales > Steroidobacteraceae > DATELY01. The sequence continues at coordinate 7,943 of CBJNAT010000046.1, forward strand.
GCGGCCGGGAGAGGCTGCCGTCGTGAGTTCAGGGCTGACTGAATACATGCCTGAGCGCTCCTGTCGATGGCCGCACGCTAGCCGCCTCGCGGTGACAAGTCAGTCGCATTTCCCGAAACGGGGGTGTCCGCAATTCAACGGACTGCTTTCACCGTCCAGATCAGGATTCCTCGGAACCCGGGTCGGAGTTCGCTCGTCGCGCGAGTTCCGCCGCACGCTCCTTACGGGCCGTGTGGATGAGCATGCCGAAGCACGCCCCGATCATGAGGAGCAACGCGATCATGAGGAATGCAAGGCCGCCGGCGAGGCGAAACGCTTCGTACACACCGCCCGCGACGCCAATCGGGGTCGCGATGAGCAGAAGAGGTTTGCCGATACGCATGCGCGGGAATCCGACTCTGGGACGACGGGCGGGAGAATAAGGCCGCGCTGTGCCGCAGAACAGAAGCAGATTCAGCGCAAAAACCCGTGCAGAGCTGCTCGGGCGAAGGGGGATTCTGACCAGTGCGGCCTAGCGGGACTGGCGCTGATGTAGGCGTTCCTTCACCGTGGCCCTGAGCGCATCGCGTTCCTTCAGGTCGACGACGCCATCGCCGTTGGTATCGGCACGCTTGAACAGCGGTTCGGCGCCTGCCACGAACTCCGACTGGGAGATCTTCCCATCGCCATCGGAATCGAGCTCGGCCATGATGAAGTTCGCTGCCGCACGTGCTTTCGGCCGCTCGGATGCCAGCTTCGGCATGTCGGACTCGTCAATGAAGCCGTCGCTGTTGCGGTCCCGCTTCGGAAAGCTCTGCGCGCGGGCGTTTTTGAACTCCTCGAGCGTGAGCAGATCGTCGCCGTTCGCATCCGCTTGCTCGAACCACGCGCCCGGCCGTTCGAATGCTTGCGCGTGCGCTGTCAGGAAGGCGAGGGAACAGCCAAGGATTGCCAGAGCGCGTCGCAGCATGGGGCCTCCAATATATGTGCGCGAACAATTACACCCGGCTAACGCACGAACACGCCATCGGTTGACAGAGCTAGGCTCGCTCGTGACTGGCTTCCGCCGGTCGGTCGCTCGCCGGCGGCGCAGATTCCTGATGCGAGGTCAGGGCTCGTGCTTTGGGCGCGAGCCACCGCTCGAAATCATCGACCAACGTGAAGGCCGCGGGAACGATCACCAACGTCAACAGTGTCGAGGTGATCAAGCCGCCGATCACGGCCACCGCCATTGGCGCGCGGAACGACGTATCGCCATGCAGGCCGAAGGCGACCGGGACCATGCCTGCGATCATGGCGACCGTCGTCATCACGATGGGTCGGGCGCGCTTGTGCGCCGCTTCGAGAATAGCTGTCAGGCGATCACGACCCGCGCGCATTTCGACGATGGCGAAGTCGACGAGCAGGATCGAGTTCTTCGCGACGATACCGAGCAGCATCAGAAAGCCGATGATCGCCGGTAGCGACAGCGAATGGCCCGTGATGAGTAGCGCGAGCGCAGCGCCGCCGATGGACAACGGGAGGGCGGACAAGATCGTGATCGGCTGAAACACGCGCGCGAACAACAGCACGAGCACTGCGAACACCATGAGCACGCCCGTAGCCATTGCAATGGCGAAGCTGGTGAACAGCTCGCCCATCAACTCCGCATCGCCGACGTTCACGCGCCGCACCCCCTGCGGCAGGTTCTTGAGAATGGGTAATTCCTCGATGGACTTCATGGCTGTGCCGAGCTCGACCCCATTCAAATCGGCTTCCACGGCAATGCGCCGACTCTGGTTGTAACGCCGCAAGCGCGTGGGACCCTGGCCGAAGGAGATATCCGCCACGGCTTTCAACGGCACGGCAGCGCCTGAAGTGGTCGGCACCGGCAGATTCTCGATGGTCGACAAATCCGTGCGAGCGCTTTCGAGCAGGCTCACGCGAATCGGCACCTGACGATCTTGCAACGAGAACTTCGCCGCGTTCTGC
>CBJNAT010000047.1:0-9854 GCA_966434585.1 uncultured Gammaproteobacteria bacterium
ACAGAAGGATCGCACGCAAGCATTCAAGCTCGCTGCGTATTCCTACACCGCTGGCTGGGTCGCGGGCATCGGGCAGATCGTGCCGTGGCTGGCGCTGCTCTTCGCCATTGCGGGCGGCATCTACAGCATCTATTTGTTCTATCTTGGCCTACCGCACACCATGAAGTGCCAGCAGGATAAGGCCGCGGGCTATACGGCACTCGTCATCGTGATTGCGATCGCGATCAACATCGTCATCGGCATCGTCGTGGGCGGCGTCGCTGGCACGGGAGCTGCCCTGAGCGGCGGCATGCTGAGCAGCTCGCACGACGATGTGAAGTTCGATAAGGACAGCCCACTCGGCCGCCTCGAACAATGGGGCCAGCAGATGGAGAAGGCCGGTAAACAATTCGAGGAAGCGCAGAAATCAGGTGATAGTCAAGCGCAGGCCGACGCGATGAGCGAGATCATGGGCGCCACACTCGGCGGCGGCCGACAAGTCGAATCGCTAGCGCCGGATCGCTTGAAGCCCTTGGTGCCCGAAACCGCAAATGGCCTGACACGCACGAGCCTGAGCGTCGAGCGCAATGGCGCGCTAGGCATGCAGATGTCTGAGGCGAGAGCCACGTATGCCAACGAAGCCGGCCATGCCGTAACTCTCGAGATCCGCGACCTGGGCACTGCCTCTGGGCTTGCAGCGTTTGCCGGCTGGGCACTCATGGACCAGCAGCGCGAGGACGATCACGGCTACGAGAAGACGCATAAGGAAGACGGTCGCATCATCCATGAGCAATGGAACAACACGACTCGATCCGGCGAGTACGCGGTCGTCATTGCCGAACGCTTCGTGGTGAAGGCATCGGGCGCCGCGAACGAGATCGACGATCTAAAGACAATTGTCGAGGAGGTCGATTTGTCGGCGCTCGAGGAGTTGAAGGACGAAGGTGTAACTGCGGCGAGGTAGCCTCGTGGCACACCGCTTCACATCTCCGTCGACGCGGGACCTGCCTGCTCAGAACCACCGGATGCGGACACCTCTGGTGCAGGCGTTTCCGCAGCCGGCGCCGGCAACTCTTCAGGGGCCAAGGCAACCGTGTTGATGACCGTAGGATCATCGCGAAGCTTGAGATAGAGCTTCGCGTTCTCGGGTCGCGGCACTGGTAACGCGCGTCCGGGGAAACCTTCGGGCACGGCCACTGCACCCTCGAACTTCGGGTCGCCGGAGACCGAGTCCACCAGGAACAAGTTCGCACCGGTGAGCTTGCACGTCTGCTCCCGATCCGCCGGGCATTGCAGCGCTTGCAGCACAGGCAGGCGCACCAGTGTGACCAAGCGCTGCCAGTCGCCGGGCACGCCTTTGTTCACGGCGCGGAACTTCAATGGACCGAATGCCGAGAAGCCAAAGGCCTTTCCGGGATCGAACGTTGCCACGGCGACCCGCGCATCAGCGAGGGTCAGTCCTCGATCGGCGAGCGTGAGCTTCGTTGAGAATGCCTCATCTTCAGTCGCGACTTCGATGGCGAGACCGCGATCAAATGTCGCAGGCGATTGGGCGCGCACGGAGAACACCAGTTGTGCGTCCTGCGGCAACTGCTCTTCGCTTGCGAATTCGATGTTGCCCGCACTCGTTTTGGCCGAGAGCTGCACGCTCTTGCCCACGAGTGCCACATTTGGACGAGGTGCGGCGACCGAGACATCCACGCTGTACTCGCGCCCGTCGCGTAGCACTACCTTCGCCTTGGCTGTCTCGCCCGGCTGAAGATCGGTTGCGAGCAATGCGGGATCAGCGAAAGCAGACGGCGCATCACTGCCAAGCGCAGGCTTCAGTTCCATTTTCAGCGCATCGTTCTTCGGCGATTCGGCAGCGGGCACAAACTCGAGACCCTTGAACGAGAGCGTCGCCACGTCAGCAAGACGGCTGCCCTTCAGCATGCCGTGTGATTCGCCGGCGTGCATCGAGAAGCTTTCGAATTGCCCTGCCTCCGGATACGCGCGCAGCTCGAGCGGATGCGGCTCGCTTGCACCGAACTGGGAGACGAGCACCGTCAACTGACCGGGCTCTGCACGCTCCAGTGGCACGTTCAGCTGCACTTCATTCGCTTTGACAGGTGACCACTCGACGCGCAGTTCTTTGCCCGTCGGATCCTTCACCATGATGCGATCGATGCAAGCCACACTTCCCGCTTGCAAGTGAATGGTGTTGTTGCGACCGACGATGAGGGATTCGTCATCGCTTGATGCAGGCGCCCATGACTGCGATTGCGTGTTGACGAGCTGAAAACCGGGACCATCGAATCGTTCGAATCCCCAGTGGCCAAGCAGACGGCCCTCGAATCGATCCTCGAGGCTGGCCGTGCGCAACGACGATGTATCGATAACGAAGCCGCCCTGTGCCGCATCTGCTCTCGCCGGCAAGTCGACTGTGGTGGCGCTCTTCGTCGTCACTCGCAGGAACGTGTCGTGTGCGTATTCGGTGGAGAACACGAGCGGTGCGCCCTCGACCGGTAACACGAGCGAATCCTTGCGCGCACAGTAGATATCTCTGGGGCTCACGGCATGTAGCGGCGGCGGTACCGCTGGCTCGACCGCCGGCAGTGCTGCAACCAGAACGGATTTCGGATTGTGAAAGGATGGCGGAGTGTTGAGCCGCAACGTGAGCTTGTTGCCGACAGCCGTCGCCAGCGCCGGAATGTATTGGTAGTTGGCGACGCGAAACGAATCGAAGAGCCTGCCGAGATCGCGCAATGAGGCGATGTATGGGCTGTAGTAACCGTACTGCGCTTGCGGCGTCGCGCTCGCCGCCATCACGAGATCGCTGGCAGGCCCATTCGTCAGCGCTTCCACGATCGAAACACTGTGACCATCGTTGAGGATGAGCGTGTCCTGCCCCTGCATCAGACACGGGGCCTGCAACTGGGGAATGCGATCGAGGCATTTCTCGTCGGCGTGAATACCCAGGCTGCGCGCGAGCAACGGCGTCGTGTCCTTCAACACACCTGGATTCGCGGCATTGAGCTGGCGTATAGCGGCCAGATACCGCTCGAGGCGCGAGCGGTCGAGCGTCGCCTGATTCAAATCCTGCGTCGCGCGTACGAACGCACCGGGACGGCCGCGTACCGCATCGACGAGCGTCTTGAAATCACCGCCCGTTTCGGGTGCGAGAAAGATGAGCACCTGTTGCGCCCCGTCAGGTACGACGACACTGAGCCCCTTTTCTGCGCACGCGCGCTTCCACGTTTCGCACCTGAAGAACCAGTTCTTCGGCGGCGGGTTCGTGGCCCCCCGCAAGAAGGCCGCGATCAGCAGGTAGTGCTCGGACTGCGTTTCAGGAAAGTCCGCTTTAATCCAGAGCCGGTCGCCGGTTGCCAGATGCGGCACCTGCGCAATGGGCAATGTCATCTTGCCTCGGGCAACCGTTGCTTCGATCGTGGGACCGGTGAGATCGAACGGAGCGGCGCTCGCCGCGTGCGCACGCGGGACGCAAAGGCTCGCCAGAAGGAATGCGCTAAGAAGAGCTCTCAACATCATGAGGCGAATCGTAGGGTAGATGCCTTGCAGGCGCCAACGCCTTGGCGCCGAATGCTGTGTCGTCGATTTGCGGCGGGCAAACCCCGCATTCAGCCCTCTGCGACACTACTCAGATGGCACATATTCGCGACAGGGGCAAGCAGCGACGTGCATCGCAACTCTTGAGAACCGCAGCGTTCGAACATGGTCGCAGCAATTAATCACTGCTAGTCTTGCGGCTCCGCCCTCTTGCGGGTCTGACCGTTTGCCACTGCTCTCGCCATCGTGACGCGCCGCCACGTACTACTCGTGCTGTTGCTGCTGCCAGTCTTGCTGGCGCGCAGCGCATTGCCGAGCGGCTTCATGTGGGCGCCCGCAACGAATGCGGCGCGCATCATCTTCTGCCCCGATCAGACTGCCATTGCGCTCACGTCGCGATCTGATCATGCCGAGCATGTCCACTCACATCATCATGCAGCGGCCCAGCACGACCGTTCGCTGGGCGAGCACGGCGTTCATTCCAGCTCGCAATGCCCGTTCGCCGTCGCAGCAGTCGCGGCCCCACCCGCGTTCGTTGCGGGTGTCGTCTCCACCGTAACGGTATACCTCGAACACTCGAGCGCGTCGTCGCCACCGCCTCGAGGCATCCACGCACCCCGCGCGCATCCGATTCGCGGTCCACCCACGCTCTCCTGATCCGCAACTCACGTTGTCGATAGCCGTACTCCGAACGGAGTGCGTCATAATGTTTCTTTGGAGAGCATCATGGTTGTTCACTCCAGAGGCTGCGCTGCCGTAGCGCTCAGCCTCGCGACGAGCTGTGCAGTCGCGCAATCACCGCCGGCTGCCAGCAGCCTCGGCGACCGCAGCTCGTCATCGCAATTGCCCACCGTAGTGGTGTCCGCGACGCGCGAACGGGCGCCGTTGGCCGAAGTGCCCGCGTCCATCGGCGTGATCGATGAGACGGCCCTACGCTCGGTCGGCGCCACACATCCGCAGCAGATTCTGAGTCAAGTACCCGGCGTTGCAGTCTCCGTCACCAACGGTGAAGGCCACACCACGGCCATCCGTCAGCCGTTTACGACGAGCCCGCTGTATCTGTTCCTGGAAGACGGTGTGCCGATTCGCGCGACAGGATTCTTCAATCACAACGCACTGTACGAACTCGATCTGCCCATGGCCGGCGGCATTGAAGTCGTTCGCGGGCCAGGCAGCGCGTTGTACGGTTCGGATGCGATTGGCGGCATCGTGAACATGCTGACGCGCGCGCCCGCGCAGAGCTCAGATGCGGGCGCGACACTCGATGTCGGCAGCTATAACTGGGGGCGTCTCATGCTCGAGGGCAACACGGGCAGTGGTCGCGCCGGGGCATTGCGAGTCGGAGCCAACATCACGCACTCGGACGGCTGGCGCGATCACACGGGCTACGACAGGCAGAGCCTCGATGCGCGATGGGATGTGTCGACGCAGTCCGGATTCGACGTGAAGACAGTGCTCGCCGCAGGTCACATCGATCAGGACACCGGCGCGAACTCGCCGCTCATCCGCGCCGATTACGAAGACGATCCGAGGCGCAACAACTTCGCGATTGCGTATCGCAAAGTCACTGCGATACGACTCTCGAGTGCCATCGAGAAATCCTTCGGTGAAGGTCTGCTCTCCGTGACGCCCTATGTGCGGGACAACTCGATGGAGTTACTCGCCTCATTCTCGTTGAGCTCCGATCCCACGGTGTACACCAGTGAGAATCAGTCCTATGGCGCTTTGTTGAAGTGGCGACAGGATTTCCCCGACTTCATGCGAGCGCGCCTGATCGCGGGGCTGGATGTAGACGTGAGCCCGGGGTCTCGCGAAGAGAATCGACTGAATGTCCTCGTCTCGGGCACCGGAGCCTCCCGCGCGTACAGCGACTACACCAAAGGTCCACGCATCTACGACTACGACGTGACCTTCAGCGCCTACTCGCCGTATCTTCATGTCGAGATCTCCCCGCTCGAGAAGTTGCGAGTCACCGCGGGCCTGCGTTACGACACCTTGAACTACGACTTTCGCAATCGGCTCGATGGCAGCGTCGTGCAAGGCGGCGCGGCTGCGTTCTACGGCCAAGCACGCAATGGCGATGTCGACTTCAACCGTTTGAGCCCGAAGATCGGCGCGACGTATGCTCTCAACGAGGCTGTCCATTTATATGCCTCTTACAACACCGGCTTTCGCGCGCCGTCAGAAAGCCAGTTGTTCAGGCCTTCTGTCGCCGCGAATCCCGCCGACGCAGCCGCACGCGCACGACTGGCCTTGAATCTCCAACCCATCACGGCAACGCAAATCGAGATCGGTTCACGCATCGAGCGCGATCGCTGGTCACTCGATGTCGCGATGTACGAGCTCATCAAACGTGACGATCTGGTGAGTCAGCGCGACACGAGTACCAACGTCACGACGAGCGTAAACGCCGGCAAGACGCGTCACCGAGGCATCGAGGTCGGTGTTGGCACGCAGCTCACGCAAGCCTGGCGCTTCGATTCCGCCTTTTCCTATGCGCGGCACGAGTACGAAGAGTGGCGGACTGCGAACGCGGACTTCAGCGGTCATGAGATGGAAGCGGCGCCGCGTTGGCTCGCGAACTCGCGTCTGTCCTGGACACCCACGGCCGAGCTGGATGCAACGCTCGAGTGGGTACATGTGGGTTCGTATTGGCTGGAAGCCTCGAACTCGCCGAGCTTTGGCAAGTACGGCGGGCACGATCTCCTCAACCTGCGCGCGCGATGGCAAGTGATGCCGCGATGGGCCTTGTTCGGCCGCGTTTACAACGTAGCCGACCGACGATACGCAGACAGCGCGCAGATCTCATCCAACACTCCCGTGTACTCCCCGGGTCTGCCGCGCACCTACTTCGCCGGCGCCGATTGGCAATGGTGAGCGGGAGCTCGAGCATGCAGCGAAGAACGCTACTGACTGCCTTTGCGCTGGCACCGTGGTGCACCGTGCCGCGGATCGGCGCGGCACAACATGCAGGCCACACCACACACGTCAAACGAGCCGGCATTGCGCTCAGTGCAGCGGTCGCACCCGACGGCAGCCTTTGGGTCGTTGCGCTGAACGAAGAACGCAAGCTGTTCGTTCAGCGCACCGGTGACGATGGCCGTCACTGGTCCAACCCGCGTGTGCTCGATACGGGCCAAGATGCAATCGCCGCAGAAGGCGAGAACCGTCCGAAGCTGCGTTTCGGTCCGCAAGGCTGGGCCGTCATCTCGTACACACAGCCACTGTCGAAGCCCTACTCCGGCGAGATTCGGATGCTGCGCTCAACGGACGGCGGCCAGAGCTTCTCACCACCCTTCACTGTCCACCGCGATCGTCAGGTCATCACCCATCGGTTCGAGTCGGTTGCCTTCGACGCGACCGGCGCGTTGCACACCCTGTGGATCGACAAGCGCGATCTCGAAGCTGCTCGCCGGAAGAACGAGGCGCCCTACGCCGGCGCTGCGGTCTATCGCAACGTCTCCACGGATGGCGGACAGACCTTCGGACCCGATATCAAAGTGGCCGACCATTCGTGCGAGTGTTGCCGCATTGCGCTGGTCAACGATGCGAACGGCGGCTTGGCAGCGATGTGGCGTCACGTGTTCGATGGCAATGTTCGCGATCACGCGTTCACCCGTATAGCACCGGGCGGCGCACAGTCCGCACCGATCGTGCGCGCCACTGTCGATGACTGGCGCATCGATGCATGCCCACACCACGGGCCGGCGCTGACGGCTGCTCGAGGCGGCGGCCATCACGCCGTGTGGTATGGCATCCGCAATGGCGAACCTGCCGTCAGGTATGTGCGACTGGACTCCAGCGGAAAACCTGGCAGTCCTGTTCGTCCGATTCCGGATCCCGGCGCGGAGCATGCCGATGTCTGTGCAGCCGGCAGTCATCTCGCTATCGTCTGGCGCAGTTTCGATGGCGAGCGCACGCGCTACAACGCCTGGTTGTCACGCGATGACGGTAGATCTTTCGAGCAGCGTTCTCTGGGAGCGAGCGATGTGGAAGCCGACTATCCGGTGTTGGTCCGTCGCGCTGATGATGTCGTTGCGCTCTGGCGCACTCGCAGCGAAATCCGCGCAATGCCCTTGTTCGGTGAGCGCCATGTTTAGACGCATGCTGCTCTCATTCTCCTGTGCCGCGACGCTGATCGCGTCTGAAGCCAACGCAGCGCCGGAAATTGTGGAGCGCTTCGAGCAAGATACCTGGCAGCAACTGCAGCACACATTGCCACGGCCTGCCGCGGTGGTGTTCACGGCCACCTATTGCGCAAGCTGCCCCGCCGTCATCGCGCGCGTGAACGAAGCGCTGCGGAAGCGCGCGTTGACTCGCCCCGTCGTCGCCGTCGTCATCGATGAGGCAAGCGATGAAGCGCTGTTGAACAGCCATCACTACACAGCGGCATCGCGGCTATTCCTGTTCGCCGACAACGAAGCACGACTGCGCTATCGCGTCGATCCACGCTGGCGCGGCGAGACGCCCTATGTGGTGCTGCTCAGTCAGAACAAAGCCGCCGCGTTCATTGCGGGCATGCCGAGCGACGCTCAGATCGACGCATGGCTTGGCCAATCTCGAGCAACACCTGATTGACTCTGGCCAAGTCGCTCCAGGTCTCCATTGCCAGTTCGCACTCCCGGGCTATCTCAACGCTGCTTCTTCAACTCGCGTGCAGCCTGACTACGAGCGAGCTCGCTTTGCAGGTGCTCGATCAACAGACGCGTGCGCAGTGGCAGCAAACCCCGCGAGGGATACACGATGTGAATAGGCAATGGCGGCAGCTCATGATCGCTCAGCACAACCTCCAGCTGGCCGGCGGCGACCAGAGGGGCAATCTGGTACGACAGGAACACCGCAAAGCCAAGGCCTGCCACACACGTGTCGATGGCTGGGCCGATGTGATTGACTCGCAAGTTGCCGTTGACGGAAACCGTCATGTTGCGCGCCTTGCCCTTCCTGAATGTCCACGAAGAGCCACGGTTACTCGTCGTGATGCAATTCAACGTACTCAACTGAAAGGGCTCGGTCGGACGACCCACTTCCCTGAGTAATGAAGGGCTTGCGGCGACCACTCGCCGCACGGTGCCGACACGCTGCGCGACCAGGGAAGAATCCGCTAACTCACCGATGCGCAAGCCGACGTCGATGTTCTCTTCGAGGAGATTGACGATGCGATCGACGAGCAGCAGCTCGCAAGTGACCTTCGGTTGCAGGCGCAGGAAGCTCGTGATTGCGGGCGTGACGTACATGCGGCCGAACTGTACGGGCGCAGTGAGCACGATGTGCCCACTCGGTTCGGATGCGTTCGTATGCAGCGCTGCCTCGCATTCGTCCAGCGCTCCCAGGATATCTCGACAGGTACTCAGATAGGCTCGCCCCTCCGCAGTGAGGGCCACGCGCCGTGTGGTGCGATTGAGCAGGCGCACGCCGAGCTCGCGCTCGAGCGCCGCAAGACTACGCACGACAGCGCTCAAAGAGGTATCGAGCACGCGCGCCGCGCCGGTGAGACTGCCGCTCTCGGCAATCTGCACGAAGGTCTGCATCGCTCGAAACTTGTCCATCTGCGATCAGTGCGGTTTTCGGTGTAGTGAACGCCGCGTTTGGGTATATCTCGTTCGAGGCAGCGACGCTAGGGTACGGCATCCCGATCACGAAGAGAGGACCTCAAGATGAGTGTCACGGAAAAGCCTGCTGCACCGCTGCGGCTGTACCGATCGGCGCTGTCCGGTCATTGTCATCGCGTCGAGCTATTCCTATCCCTGCTCGGGTTGCGACATGAGTTGATCGATGTGAATCTCGGTGCGGGTGAACACAAACGTCCCGAATTCCTGCGCTTGAATGCCTTCGGCCAGATTCCGGTGCTACAGGACGGCGCCGACGTGATTGCGGACTCGAATGCGATCCTTGTGTATCTCGCGTCCAAATACGCTCCCGAGACCTGGTATCCGGCGGCGCCACTGCCGCGCGCCAACGTGCAACGGTGGCTATCCGCAGCAGCGGGGCCGTTGGCTCATGGCGCGGCAGCCGCACGCATCGCAGTGCTGTTCAATCAGCCGGTCGATACGAGCACCATGATCGAACGAGCGCACGCGTTGTTGGCCGTGATGGACAGCGAATTGATAGACCGGCCGTTTATCGCCGCTCGTTACGTGACCATCGCGGATCTCGCACTCTATTCGTACACCGCGCACGCACCCGAAGGTAACGTGTCGCTGGACCGATATGCGAACGTCCGACAGTGGTTGACGCGCATAGAAAACTTTCCCGGCTTCGTGCCGATGACGCGCTCCAATATCGGCTTGCGCGCGACCGACTGAACGACGATGGACGCCTCGGATTTCCAT
>CBJNAT010000048.1:0-9836 GCA_966434585.1 uncultured Gammaproteobacteria bacterium
CGATGATCGGGAGTTCATTCCATTACCGGAGGAGTCACCGAAACCGAAACCGGACCGATGTCGTAGTGTCATTGCCAAGGCGGTCAGCCAGTGACTCGCCTTCATTTCATGCGCAGCACGAGACCGGCGGCGACGAAGTACACATCGTCCGCGACCGCTGCGATCCTCTGATTCAAACGTCCCGCCTCATCGCGAAAGCGGCGTGCGAGTTCATTGTCGGGCACGATTCCGAGCCCCACTTCGTTCGACACGAACGCCAGTGATGCCTCGCTGCGCTGCACCGCTTCGAGCAATTCCTCTGTCGCCGCTTCGACGTTTCGCTCGCTCAACAGCAGATTGCTGACCCACAACGTCAGGCAGTCGACCAGCAGCACACGACCGGCCGCGCCTTCACGTTCGATGACGCCGCGAAGATCGATGGGTACTTCCACTGTCCGCCAGCGCGGACCGCGGTCGGCGCGATGCCGAGCAATCCGCGCAGTCATTTCCTCATCGCGCGGCTCGCCCGTGGCGACATAGATCGACTCGCCCCCCAGCGATTCCGCATGGCTCTGCGCCAACCGACTCTTGCCTGAGCGTGCCCCACCCAACCACAGCGATACGCGTGCTGCCGACACGTTCATCTTGTTTGCACTCCCGCTCTCCACTATTGTTGCGTCCGCGACAGGTTCCCGAAACACGGGATCAAAAGGGAATCCGGAAATGCGGCCTAGCCGCCAACCGGAGCTGCCCCCGCAACTGTAAACGGCGAGCGTCCACGATCGAATGCCACTGCGAGCAATCGCGGGAAGGCCAGTGGAAGCGACGACCCGCAAGCCAGGAGACCTGCCTGTCCAGTCTGTCCTTCGCGCGGCCGGGGTGTGCCGAGCGATCGAGGATATTCCTCGCGTGACGACACGGTATGGGGTCGTTGGCGTGAGTTACTTCGCGATGAGCTCACACGCCTGCGCTTGCCGCACGCGACCCCTTGGCACTGGCATTCGTCATGGGGAATCGCATGCGGTCACGAGTTCGCTTCGCCTTCGTTCTTTCCGGTATTTCTCTTGCAGCAACCACGCACGTCGCGGCCACACCGGCCGAGGATGTCGTCGTCACCGCCACGCGCATCGAGCAGCCACTCGATCAGGTCGGCCAGAGCCTCAGCGTCATTGACGCGGCTCAGATTCAGGCGCGCCAGAGCGACACGGTCGTCGATCTGTTGCGCACCGTTCCTGGCCTCACTGTTGCGCGCAACGGCGGCATCGGCACATCGACTTTAGTGTTCATCCGTGGCGCTGACAGCGACCAGACTGTCGCGCTCATCGATGGCGTGAAGCTCAACGATCCTTCCGCACCCGGCGGCGGTTTCAACTTCGGCAATCTGCTCACGGCGAACGTCGATCGCGTCGAGGTATTGCGCGGTTCGCAATCGACACTCTGGGGCAGTCAGGCCATCGGCGGCGTCATCAACCTCATCACGCATCAGCCGACGCAAGTCTTGCGAGGCGACGCGCACGTCGAATACGGCGCGAACGACACTCGCGAGATTGCCGGCAGTGTGGCGCAGAAGTTCGGACCGGTCGCCGCACGTGTGGGTCTCAGCCGTTTTCACACCGGTGGCATCTCCGCCTTCAATGAGAATCGCGGCGGTACGGAACGCGATGGCTACGACAATCTGGGTGCCCAGGCCAGGTTCGACATCTCATTGACCGACACGTTGTCGCTGGATGCGCGCGCGTGGTACTCGAAGAGCAGAACCGATTTCGATGGCTTTCCAGCGCCGAGCTTCACGCTCGGCGATACACGCGAGCACTCACGCACCCGCGAGCTCGTGAGCTACACGGCCCTGAAAGCCGCGTTCCTCGACGGGCGCTTCCACAATCGCTTCGCCTTCGCGCACACGCAGACGCAACGCGAAAACTTCGATCCTGACGGCTTTGTCCGGCAAACCTTCGATGGCGACGGGCGCAACGAACGTTTCGAGTATCAGGGCACGTTCGCCCTGCAAGAATCACTGCACGCGACCTTCGGCGCCGAAACGGAGAAATCGCGTTTCAGCGCAGCGAGCTATGGCGGTCCGGCAACGAAGGGCGAGGCGCGCATCGACAGCCTCTATGTCGAGATCGTGTCCGAACCCGTCGCAGGCCTCACAACCGTTGCAGGGCTGCGGCGCGATGAACACGACGAGTTCGGCGGTGCAACCACGCCGTCGGCGAGTCTCGCGTGGACACCGAACGCCGGCGATACGCTGCTACGCGCGAGCTATAGCGAGGGGTTCAAGGCCCCGACGCTCTATCAGTTGCAGAGCGAATATGGCAACGCGCAGTTGCGGCCCGAGACCGCGAAGGGCGGCGACATCGGCATCACGCAACGGCTATGGGATCGCAAGCTCGAAATCGGCGCGACGTATTTCCGCCGCAACTCGCACGATCTCATCAACTTCATTTCGTGCACCACGCCGCTCACCGGCATATGCGCAGGCCGGCCCTTCGGCACGTACGACAATGTCGCGCGGGCACGCGCACAGGGCGTCGAAGCGCAGGCGTCCTGGCGGCCCATCGATGCATTTACGCTGGTGGGTAACTACAGTCGCATCGATACCGAGAACCGCTCTCCCGGCAGTGCCAACTTCGGCAACGCGCTCGTGCGCCGCCCGCGCACTACAGCCAGCGCGCTGCTCGACTACCGCTTCGCATTCGGTCTCGATGCCGGCCTGACGTTTTCGCACTACGGCGCAAGCTTCGATAACGCGAGCAACACTCGCCGCGTACGCGGCCACGATCTCGTCGATGTGCGATTCGGCTGGCGTCTCACGGACACGGTAGCGCTGCAAGCGCGCATCGAGAATGTCTTCGACGAACGGTACGAGACGATCTACCGCTATGGCACGTTGGGCCGCGCGGCGTATGTCGGCGCGCGCTTTAGCTGGGGCGTGCGCGGCGGCCTCGGAGTCGCGCGATGAACGACACGCCTGGAGACTTCGCGCGCCACAACGCCCGGATGGCGCGCGTCCAGCGCGCACGCGCCCGTGTGCAGCAGACGAAGACGCAGGAGCGGGGCCTGCTGATCGTGCACACAGGCCGCGGCAAGGGGAAATCATCCGCCGCATTTGGCATGGCCCTGCGTAGCCTGGGTTGGGGCATGCCCGTCGCCATCGTGCAGTACGTAAAGGGCAGATGGCAGACGGGCGAGAAGCATTTCTTTCGCGAGGATTTCCCGGATCTGCTCACGTTCGAAGTCATGGGCGAAGGCTTCACGTGGGACACGCAGGATCGTGCGCGCGACATCGCGGCGGCGCGCGCAGCCTGGCAGCGCTCGCAGGAGCTCATCCTCGACCCGCAGTACGAGCTCGTGATTCTCGATGAGCTCAATATCGTGCTGCGCGACGCCACGCTGCCCATCGCTGAGGTCGTGGAGTTCCTGCGTGACCGACCCCTGCAGAAGCACATCTGCATCACCGGTCGCGATGCGAAGAGCGAGCTCATCGAGATCGCGGACCTCGTGACGGAGTTCCACGAAGTCAAACATCCGTACAAAGCGGGGTTCAAAGCGCAACGGGGCGTAGAGTTCTGATGCGCGCACTGTTGGCTCTAATTACGCTGCTCGCACTGTCCTCGTCATGGGCGGCACAACCGCGCATCGTGTCGATCAATCCGTGTGTCGATGCCGTGCTGATGCGCGTCGCCGATCCGGAGCAGATCGCCGGCATCAGTTACTACTCGCGGGACGCGCGCGCGACCTCCATTCCCCTCGATCTAGCGGACCGCTTTCACGCGACATCGGGCACGGCCGAAGAGGTGATCGCCCTCGCCCCGGATCACGTGATCACGGGGCCGCACGTTTCGCCCTCGACGATTCTTGCGCTCGAGCGGCTGAACATCCACCTTCTGAAACAGAAGGTGCCCGAGAGTGTGGCCGAGAGCGAGCGCCAAATTCGCGAGATTGCGGCAATCACAGGCCATCCGCAGCGCGGCGAGCAACTGATCACGGAGATTGAACAGGCACTCGATGCCGCACGCCCCCGCGACTCGCGAACGATCGGCGCCGTCATCTGGCAAGGCGGCGGCTTGGTGCCCGGCGATGGCACGCTCGCGAGCGAGCTCCTGCGGCGCACCGGCTATCGCAATTTGAGCCAAGACTATGGACTCAGGAAGTGGGATGTCTTGCCGCTCGAATACCTGATCGCGGCCCCGCCCGATGTGCTGTTGTCGGTGGGCACTGGCGAGGACGGACGCGATCGCATGTTGGGTCATCCGGTCGTCGAGAAGCTGACCGGTCGCATCGAGCTGCGCCGCTATCCCTTTCGCCTTCTGCAGTGCGCGGGCCCCACGATCATTGCTGCCGTGTCACGGCTCGCCGAGATTCGCAACGATCCCGCCGTCATGAGACGCGCCCGATGAACTGCGCGCGCACCCTCAATCTCGGGCTTAGCGCCGCGATGCTGCTGGCCGCCGCGTTGTCGTTGGCCGCCGGCAAAGTGTGGCTGCCATGGGATGCCTGGACGGCGAGCGATCCGCGCTGCCTCATCGTGATGGAGCTGCGTCTGCCGCGCACGGTGTTGGCGCTCGTCGTCGGTGCATCGCTCGGTCTGGCCGGCGCAGTCATGCAGGGTTATCTGCGCAATCCGCTGGCCGATCCCGGCTTGTTCGGCATCTCCTCGGGCGCTGCCTTGGGCGCGGTGCTGTCGCTGTATCTCGGTTACGCCGCTTCCGCATTGCTGTTGCCGGTGTTCGCGCTGCTGGGTGCGGCGGCATCCATGCTGGCGCTGACAGTGCTCGCGGGGCGCTCGGGCAGCCTCGTTCTATTCGCGCTCGCCGGCATGATGCTCGCGAGCATTACCGGCGCCTTCACGACGCTCGCCATCAGTCTCGCACCGACGCCGTTCGTCGCCTCGGAGATCGTGACCTGGCTCATGGGCGCGCTGACCGACCGGAGTTGGAACGATGTCAGTGTGACGTTGCCGGTGGCGCTCGCCGGCATGGCGCTACTCGCCTTCACAGGCCCTTCACTCGATGCGCTCACACTGGGCGAGCTCGCCGCGCGCTCGATGGGCATGGATGCGCAGCGCTTGCAGTGGCTCATCGTGGCAGGCGTCGGTCTGTGCATCGGCGCCTGCGTGGCCGCCGCGGGCATCATCGGCTTCGTCGGCCTCATGGTGCCGCACATCGTGCGCCCGCTCGTGCAGTCTCGACCTTCAGCCATGCTCTTGCCGTCCGCACTCGCGGGTGCGCTGCTCCTATCGCTGGCGGACAGTCTCGTACGTGTCGCGCCGACGGTGAGCGAGCTACGCCTTGGGATCGCGATGTCGATACTCGGCGGACCGTTTTTCTTCGTGCTGCTGATGCGCATGCGCAGGACGCTGGCTTGAGCACGCTCACCGCGACATCGCTCGACGTCACGCTCGGCAGTCATCGCGCACTGCGCGATGTGAACGCGCGCTTCGATCGCGGCCGCGTCACTGCCCTGCTCGGGCCCAATGGCGCGGGCAAGAGCACGCTGCTCGCCTGCCTCGCAGGACTGCGCTCGCCGGATCGCGGGCAGATTGCGCTCGATGCCGTGGCGATGTCACGCATCGCCCGGCGCGAGCGCGCACGGCGTATCGGCTTTCTGCCGCAAAGCCCGGACGTGCACTGGGATATCGATGTGGCGACGCTGGTCGCGTTGGGGCGCTTGCCGCACCGTGGTCGTTGTTCGCGCGATGAGGATACAGCAGCAGTGCAACGCGCGATGGAGGCGACCAACACGGCGCAATTCGCCACACGCAGCGCCCGACAACTCTCGGGTGGCGAGCGCGCACGTGTGCTGTTCGCGCGCGTCCTCGCCGGTGAACCGGATTGGCTGCTGGCGGATGAGCCGCTCGCGAACCTCGATCCGCCCCACCAGCTCGACGTCCTGCATCTGATGCGCTCAGTCGCCGCTCGCGGCACAGGCATCGTGCTTGTCCTGCACGATCTCAGCCACGCGGCGCGCATCGCTGACGACATCCTGCTGATGCGCGGCGGCAGAATCATCAAACACGGCAGACGAGACGAGGTGATCGGCACGGCGCCGTTGCGCGAGACCTTCGGCATCGAAGTGCATATCGGCGCGGCAGACGGCGCAGGCCGCTTCGTGATTCCACTGCGGCGCAGCGGTTGATGCTCATGCATGCCGCGCAGTTGTGTATAGCGCTCGTGATCGACGCGATCGTGGGCTATCCGTGTGCCCTCCACCGGCGTGTTCGTCATCCCGTGGTTTGGATGGGCGCGCTCATCGAGTACCTCGAAGCGCGCTGGAATCGTGGCTCGTTCGCGCGTCGCCGAGCGATGGGCTGTCTCACGATGGGTTGCCTCATTGGAGCGCTCGCATGGCTGCAGTGATGTTGCAAGGGACGGGCTCCGATGTCGGCAAGTCGGTGCTGGTCGCGGGACTGTGTCGGTTGTTCACGCGCTGCGGCCTGCGCGTGCGTCCCTTCAAGCCGCAGAACATGTCGAACAATGCGGCGGTCGCGGCTGACGGCGGGGAAATCGGCCGCGCGCAGGCGTTGCAAGCGATGGCGTGCCGCATCGCGCCGAGCGTCGATATGAATCCCGTGCTCATCAAACCGCAGAGCGATCGGGGCGCGCAGCTCATCGTGCACGGCCGAGCACGAGGCCATACCGATGTGGACTACTACACGCGCGAGAAGCGCCACCTCATCGATGCAGTGATGCAGTCGTACGAGCGGCTCAGGCAAGACGCCGATCTGGTGATCGTCGAAGGCGCCGGCAGTCCTGCCGAGACGAATCTGCGCGCCGGCGACATCGCCAACATGGGCTTTGCACGCACCGCGAATGTCCCTGTCGTGCTCGTGGGCGATGTCGATCGGGGTGGCGTCATCGCGTCGTTGGTGGGAACGAAGGCTGTGCTCGATGTCGACGATGAGCGAATGATTCGCGGCTTTCTCATCAACAAATTTCGCGGCGAGGTGCGACTCTTCCAGCCGGCGTACGAGGACATTGCTTGGCATACGGGCTGGACCGGTCTGGGCATCGTGCCGTGGCTTGCCGCAACTGAGCGACTGCCCGCGGAAGACGCGGTGGTGCTTACCAAGACAACCCGCGGCGAGGGTGAGATCGTCATCGCCGTCCCCATGCTGTCGCGCATCGCCAACTTCGATGACTTCGACCCGCTGCGTGCGGAAAACGCTGTCCGGCTCGTCATGGTGCCACCCGGTAAGCCGCTGCCGGCGAACGCCGCCCTCGTGATCCTGTCCGGCACGAAGGCGACGATCGCGGATCTCAAGTTCTTCCGCGCGCAAGGTTGGGACATCGACCTCGCGGCGCACGTGCGGCGTGGCGGCCGTGTGCTCGGCATCTGCGGCGGCTATCAGATGCTCGGCACACGCATCGACGACCCGCACGGCATCGAAGGCGCACCCGAGCACATCGCGGGACTCGGCTTGCTGCCTGTCAGCACCGTGCTCGCCGACGACAAACGCGTGACCGAGATGAGTGGCGTCGACATCGAATCCGGTGCCTCCTTTTCTGGATACGAGATCCATTGCGGGCGGACTGCCTATGACCACTCTGAGGTCACTCCCTTGTTGCATCTGAGCGATGGCACCTTCGACGGGGCACGCAGCACGGATGGACGAATTGCGGGTTGCTACCTCCATGGGCTGTTCAATCGAGCGGAGCTCCGCGGGTATTGGCTCGCGCGTCTCGGAGCCATGTCCAACGGCCTCGATCAAGCAACGCATGTGGACGGCGCACTCGATGAGCTCGCCGATGCACTGCACCGGCATATCGATTGCGAAAGCCTGCTGGCCATCGCGCGAGGCGAACGATGCTGACCGCAAACGATGTTCGCACGCACCTTGATTCGCTCGCCAAACCGCGCGGCAGTCTCGGGCGTCTCGAAGATCTCGCCGTCCGCCTCGCGACGATTCAAAACACATTGCGCCCCATCGTTCGGCCGCGGCGCCTGGTGGTGTTTGCGGCGGACCACGGCGTGGTTGCGAGTGGTGTATCCGCGTGGCCGTCGAGCGTCACCGGTCTCATGGTCGAGACGATCCTGGCGCGACGTGCAACGTGCAGTGCGCTCGCGCGCATCCACGACTGCGATCTGCGCCTCATCGATGTGGGCGTTGCCTCACCGCCTATGCGCCGGCCGCCTGATTTCTGCCGCGATGTCCGCATAGCGGCCGGCACGCACGACCTCGCGATGCGCCCAGCCATGTCGGAAGAGCAGTTTGAACGCGCGTGGCGGATTGGCGCGGAAGAGGCCGAGCGCTCGTTACGCGAGGGTTGCGCTGTGCTCATCGCTGGTGAGATGGGCATCGGCAACACGACACCCGCGGCATGCCTCACGATGCTGCTGGCCGATGCGAGTGCGCAGTGCGCCGTGGGACGCGGCGCTGGAGCGGACGACGCGACTCTCGCGCACAAAGGGCAGATCGTGGCGCAGGCGGTCGCGAAGGTTCGACCACTGTTGGCAACCCAGCCGCGCCGCGCGCTCGCCGCAATCTCAGGTTTCGAGTTGATCGCCATGGCGGGCTTTTTTGCAGCGGGCGCGGCGGGTGGCGCAACGCTGCTGCTCGATGGCTATGTCGCGACCGCCGCGGCGCTCGTAGCACAACACTTTTATCCGCAAGTCACCGATCGCCTCATCGCCGCGCATCTCTCGGCCGAGCCGGGTCATGCGCATGCCCTCGCACGTTTGGACTTGCAACCATTACTCGACTGGAACATGCGCCTCGGTGAAGGCACCGGCGCGCTCCTCGCACTGCCGTTGCTCGACAGTGCGGCCGCGTTGTTGCGCGATGTGGCGACACTCGAAGAGTTGGGTGTGTCGCGTGGCGACTGAGGAACACGCGCGGCGCGTGCCCTTCTGGGCGCCACCGCTGCTGGCTGTGCAGTTCCTTACTCGGGTGCCGGTGCCAGCCATCGGCTCGCTCCCGGCCGATCTAATCAAGACAGCACTTGCGCGCGCGACCGGCTGGTTCCCTCTCGTCGGCGCACTCGTCGGACTCGTGACGGCGATGCTCGTGTCGATCGGCGAGCACTGGTGGCCACGCACCGTCGCCGTGTTGCTCGCACTCATCCTCGAGGCCCGTCTCACCGGCGCCTTCCACGAAGATGCAGTGGCCGACACCTGCGACGCGTTGGGTGGTGGGCGCGATCCGCAACACACGCGCGAGATCATGAAGGACAGCCGCATCGGCAGCTATGGCGCCTTGGGACTGCTGCTCGCAGTCGCACTTCGCATTGCTTCGATCTCGGTATTACGCGCCGAGCTGCTGCCCGCATCCCTGATCGCATCGGCCGCGTTCGGACGCTTCATGGCAGTGGTGACGATGCGCCTCGCACCGCCAGCGACACTTGCGCAAGGTTTGGGTAAGGACATCGGCGGAGGCATCGCGACGCGCGACATCGCGGTCGCTATCGTATGGCTTGCACCTGGGATGTTGTGGCTTGCGTGGCTTGCGCCGGGTGCGGTTATCGACGGCTCGATCGCTGCGTTCGTGTTCGTGCTGTGGTACCGCACGCTGCTCTTGCGCAGAGTCGGCGGCAGCACCGGAGATGCGCTCGGTTTCGCCGCTTACGCAGGTCAACTGATCATCCTGCTCGCCGCGGCGGCTGCATGAGGCGCGTGGTGATCGTGAGACACACCGAGGTGGCGCGGCGTTGGCGCGGCCGGTGCTACGGCCGCACCGACGTCGGGCTCAGTCGCGAAGGATACCGTGCCGCGCGTGCTCTCGCTCAGAAGTTGGCTGCAGGTCCCATCGACGCAGTGCTGCACTCCGGTCTAGCGCGAGCGCGCTTTCTCGCGAACGAGATCGGTCGACGCACGGGCTTTGAGCCCAGCATCGATCCGCGTTGGATGGAACGCGACTT
>CBJNAT010000049.1:0-9831 GCA_966434585.1 uncultured Gammaproteobacteria bacterium
TCGCGGCGTTCTGAATGACCATGTTCACTTTCAGCGGCCGCAGGATCTCCACGACCTGCTCGATGTCTTCCTCGCGCGGGAACGTGATCATGTACGGTCGATAACCGGGCGGTTCCGGCATGAGCCAGATGCCCATCTTCGTCACGATCCCGAAGTTCGACTGCGAGAACATGCCATCGATGTACGGCCCGAAACCGTACTTGAACAGCTGCCACGCATTACTGCCGGGCATCGCGCCCATCCCCGTGCGCATCAGCTCACCGCTGGGGAGCACCACTTCCATGCCACACTGCATCGCGAAGTGATCGCCATACGGCGTGTAGCCCACGCCGTGATCGAGCGCGTTGCCGATCACACTGCCCCAGCCCGGATCCGGCACATCGAGCCACAGCTTCGAGCCCTTCTCCTGTAGATGACGATAGAGATCGAAATAGCTCACACCCGGCTCGACGAGCGCATAGGCGGAGTCCTCGTTCACTTCGAGGATGCGATTCATCCGCTTGAGGTCGAGCACGACGGTGCCGGCCATGCGCGGGGCAGCGCCGCCATACGCGAAGTTCTTGCCGCATGACACCGGCCACAGCGGCACCCCGTATTGATTGGCGATGCGCACGATCGCCTGCACTTCCTCCGTCGTGTGCGGCGCTACAGCGCCCGAAGCGGTGTGCTCAGCGTCATCTGCAACGAGCGAATACGGATCGGCGTAGCTCGACAACTGCTCGCCCGTGAAAACGAAATTTTTGCCGACGATCTTGCGAAACGCCTGAAGGGCTTCTTCGAATTCGGAGGCTTTCAATCCCGGCGGAAGCGCTGGCTGCATAGTGTCAGTTCGAAGTCTTAGTGGCGGTCAGTGTCCACGCAAACAAGTCCGCATCGAGTCGTACCGATTTGAGTTGCGGTTGCGCGTGCGAGCTCAAAAGCTGCTCGAGGCAGAACGGTATTGATTCGGTCGTTACGCCCGCAATCTCGAGTCGCTCCGAGCCCGACGTGAGCAGCATGGCCAGCAATTCGCTCGCATCGCCGGCGATCGGCCGCAGTGCGCCGGCCGGCGCGAGCCGGCTCGCCACAGCGCGCGACTTTGGAAAGCGAGGGTCATAGAGCGTGACTGAAGCGTGCTCGCCCACAAGTGCGGTTTGCTCACCCGCACTTGCGGTGCTCCCAAGCACGGCCGCCGTGAGAACAGCCGACTGAATAAAAAGACGACGGTCCACGACTCGCGCCCCTTACTCGCGCACGTGCAACATCAGATACCACTCGCGCGGGCGGTTGTACGTGCCATAAATCAGACCGCCGGCGATCTGCGCCTGACCCGTGGTGAGGAAGCGCTCGTCGCTCAGATTGCTGCCGCCGAAGGTCACGTCCCATTTGCCGCTCTCGGCCTTGTACGCAACGCTCGCGTTGAACATATCCGTCGCCTCGCGCTCCAGGAGCAGCGTCCGCTCCGTGTCGTTCCAGAGCTTGCCCGTGTGCGTGTAATCGACGATGAATACGACGGAACCGCTAGTGTCCAGGTCCATCTCGTAGCGCGGCGAGAGGTTGAACTTCGTCTCTGGTGTCTTCGGCAGCTCGGCACCTTCGAACACGCCCTCCTGGAACGGATTGGGCGCGACCACGGACTGCGGCAACACCGAGGTGTACTCCGCATCGGTGTAGCCGAACGCCGCCGTGACGCTGAACGCGTCGGTGAGCACGGTATTCAGCTCGAGCTCCACGCCCTTGATACGCGCGTCGCCGGCGTTTTGAATGGTTGGCGAAACGCCTTGCTGGAAGTTCAACTGGATGCCGTCATAGTCCGTGCGGAACACCGCGCCATTCAACTGCAGGCGATTGTCGAAGAACTGCGACTTGATGCCGACCTCGTAGGTCTTCGCCTCCTCTTCATCGAAATCCGGCGCGGGCACAACGCCGGTCACGGGATCGGGCGGCAGCGGATTGGACAGGCGTGTGGTCCAGCCGCCCGTCTTGTAGCCCTCGGCGTACGAGGCGTACAGCATCAAGTCGTCGGTCGGATGCACCTGGACGCCCACCTTCGGCGAGAAGTTCGTGAACTCTTTGTCCTGCGTGCCCGGCACGTAGTAACGCAATGCGTAATTCGGATCGGGGAAGTTGAGCGGCACTCGACACGCAGCGAAGTCCATGCAGTTGAACAGCTTGTAATTGAAGCCGTTCAGATCCGCCTGGCCGCCTTCGAATTCCTTGTTCTCCTTCGTGTAGCGTCCGCCGACGGTGATACCGATGAGATCGGTAATCCGCCAGTCAATCTGTGTGAATGCGCCGTAGTTGCGTGTCCACAGCTCGTTGGGACCGTCGATCTGCAGCAGACCGTCGGCGAACGTTACGTAGTCGTGCAGATCGCCTTGCTCACGGAAGTAGTAGAGCCCGACGACGTACTTCAACCTCTCATCGAGCACGTTCCCGTTCAGCTGAAATTCCTGGCTGATCTGCTGTTGGTTCATTTCGAAGCTGACGGCCAGCATCGTGAGCGGCGAGCCATCGATGTCCATGCCCACTTTCCAGGACATGTCGCGAAACGCGGTGATGGACTTGAGGCCCAAGCCGTCCGTGAGCTCGTAGTCGAGCACGCCCGTCACACCGTAGTTTTTCAAGCGCTGATTGCTCGCCCCCGTCGCGTAGCTCTCGTCGGGGTCATCGCTGAGGAAGCGGTTATCGAACGACAGACGGTTGTTGAACGCATTGGCATCCACGTTTGCGCTCCCGAGCGGCGCGAGCAGCAAGCTCGGATTGAGCGATGTACCGCGTGGACCGCAGAGGTTCTGCGCGTTGCGTGCGGCGATCTCAGCTCCCGTTGCGCCGATGCAGAAGTTGTATAAGCCTGCGAAAAGAAAGCCGGTGCTGGCGGTCGGATCGAACGCCGTGGTCGGAATGTTGTTCGTTGCCAGACCTGCGAACGGACCCGGCACGAACGGCACCGCCGCGCGCAGGGAGTTCGCGGTCGCGGGTTGATCGATGTTCGTGTAATCGGCGGACAGGCGCGCCTCGAGTGGGCCACCGTTGTCCCATTTGAACTTGACCCGCGCGTTCCACACATCGTCACCACCTTCATGGGAAGCGGAGTTGTAGTTGATGTGCTTGTAATCGCGGATGTCGTTGAACTCGTAGACCTGGCCACCCGTGTCGAAGGGTATGCGGTCCTGATAGCCCTCCCGCTTCTTCATGCCCACCGTGAACGACGACTTCAGCGCATCCGACAGCGGCACATCGACCGAGCCGCGCACCTGAAGCAGATCGAAGCTGCCCGTCCTCATGTCCGCTCGGTAGCCAAACTCGTCACCGGGATCGCGTGTGACGACTGAAATGGCGCCCCCGATGGTGTTGCGTCCAAAGAGAGTCCCTTGCGGGCCCTTCAATACTTCCACGCGCTCGACGTCGAGCAGATCCTGGTTCGCGCCCACCGTTCGCGCGAGATAGACGCCATCGAGATAGACGCCGACGCCCGGGTCGAGATTGAACGCGAAATCGTTCTGACCGATGCCGCGAATGTAGGCCGCGAGCACACTGCCGGATCCGGAGAACGGCGTGCCCGCATCGAGCGTCACGTTCGGCGCGGAGTTGGAGAGCTGGGAGATATCCCCGATGGAACGCTCTTGCAGCGCCGTCGCCGTGAACGCCGAGATGGCGATCGGTACATCCTGAACATTCTCCGATCGCTTCTGCGCGGTGACGATGACTTCTTCCAATGCGACCGTCTGCGCATCGGTAACCCCAATGCCGAAGGCCAGGCAGACTGCACCGCCCGCCAGAACACGTCGCTGCAACCCCCGATCGTTCCGCTTCATGAGCATCCCCTGTAGATATCTGAGCGCACGTCCGCGGCCGGGCGTTTTGGTGGCCGGTGTCGCTCATGAATAAGGATAAGCACAGCGTCACGGCGGGCGTTCGGCTGACAGTGTTCGAAAAAGCGCCTGGGAGGGAAGTGGTCGAGCGACCGGGTTTGCGATTGCGAAGAGCGGTAGCGGATAGCGAGTGGTGGCAGCCGCTAACCGCTAGCTTGAAAGATTCTGCAGATCAGTGCCCGCAACCAGCGATTGCGCGCGTCATGGTGAAACTTCGGATGCCAGAACTGCTTGATGGCAATGCTCGGTGGCTCGAAGGGTAGCTGAACCATTCGTACGCCTGCGGATACCGCACTGAAATAGCGAGCCAGCGGTTCCGGGACGGTGACGAGCAGGTCTGACTGGGCGACGATGATCGGCACGCTCGCAAAATGCGGCGTGGTGAGCACGATCCGCCGTCGGATCTTGTTGCGGGCGAGGTACTTCTCCATGACCTCCTCCGTGCGGCTTTCCGCGCGCACCACGGCGTGCTCCAACTGCACGAACTGCTTCAACGATAGCTTCGCCGACTGCACGCGATGATCCGCCCGAATCAGCCCCGCGAAGGTGTCCGAGTAGAGGACTTGCCGATAGAAGTTATGCTTCTCCACATCCGGGAAATAGCCGATGGCGAGGTCCACCTCCCCGCTCTCCAACTGATGCGCCACTTCGTTTGCGGGCAGCGTGACCGAGCGCACCATGACCTTGGGCATCGAAGCACGTAGCTCCTTGAGGAGCGCCGGCAGCACGACGACTTCGCCCACATCCGAGAGTAGGAGCGATACCGGCCGATCGCTTTCGCTAGGTTCGAAAACGGGCTCGGCGACGATGTCCGCGCCGATGCGCGCCAACACTTCGCGGGCCGCCCTGATCAGCGTCACCGCGCGCGGCGTCGGCTGCATGGCGTTGCCCGAGCGAATGAACAACGGATCGCCGAAGAAGCGTCGCAACCGGCCCAAGGCGACACTCACGCCCGGTTGCGTGCGCTGCAGTTTTTGCGCTGCGCCACTCACGCTGCGACAGTCATCCAACGCCACGAGGACGTACAGCAGATTCAAGTCGAGCTCGTTCATGGTTTTTATCGTTCAATGCTCTATATCGTTTTCTGATAACGGCTATATCGCGCGCCCGATTGCCGCCGTCCGGCTGGCAGCGAATGATGACGGCATTCAGGAAGCGAGTACGCTCAGCGCTTTTTTGGGGGCTGTATGAACCGGTTCATTCTGACGCTGTCCTGTCCCGACCGCATGGGCATCGTGGCCGGCGTCGCAACGTTCTTCGTCGAGCACGGCTGCAACATCATCGATAGCGCGCAGTTCGGCGACAGCGGCTCAGGCCGCTTCTTCATGCGTGTCTGCTTCGATGGCGATGGGTCGCTGACCGCCGCCCGCTTCCAAAGCGAATTTGCCTCGATTGCCGAGCGGTTTGCAATGCAATGGGCCATTCACGACGCTGGGGCTAAAACACGCACGATCCTCATGGTGTCCAAGCAAGGGCACTGCCTCAACGATCTGCTCTACCGTTACCGCATCGGCGCGCTGCCCATCGAGATCCCCGCCATCGTGTCGAACCACCGGGATTTCTATCGCCTCGCGGCCGCCCATGACATTCCGTTTCATCATCTGCCCGTCACGCGCGAAAACAAGCTCAAACAAGAAGAGCGGCTGCTGGAAATCTTTCAGGAGGAGCGTTGCGAACTGATCGTGCTCGCGCGGTATATGCAAATCCTCTCGCCCGGGCTGTGCGAACGACTGAAGGAACAGGTCATCAACATCCACCACTCCTTCTTACCCAGTTTCCAAGGCGCGAAGCCCTACGCACAGGCGCACGAGCGCGGCGTGAAGCTGATCGGTGCGACAGCTCATTACGTGACTTCCGATCTGGACGAAGGTCCGATCATCGAGCAGGACGTTGCCCGAGTGGAGCACCACATGAGCGCAGAAGACTGCGCCGGCGTCGGCCGGGATGTCGAATGCGCGGTACTGGCGCGGGCTGTGAAGTGGCACACCGAACATCGCGTGCTGCTGAACGGTCATCGGACTGTGATCTTCAAATAATGGGCACTGGGCAGTTAAAGGCTCGTTGCGTTCTGGCCGTCGCCTGTCGCCTGTAGCCCGTCGCCCTTCTACTAGGAGCCTCTATGACTCATCAAAACCTCGACAGCCTATTGCGCGCCTCCGGCAACACCGTGGAGTTGCTGCGCAACTCGCAAATCGGCGCCTACGTGTACCCAGTGGTGCCCACCGAGTTCAGCAACTGGCGTTCCGAGCAGCAGTCCTGGCGCGAGACAGCCGTGCTGTTCGACCAGAGCCATCACATGGCCGAGATCACCATCAAGGGCCCGGATGCGCTGAAGCTGTGCTCGTACACGACCATCAACAGCTTCAACAACTTCGCACCCGGCAAAGCGAAGCAGATGGTGCCGACGAGCTACGATGGCTTCGTCATCGGCGATGGCATCCTCTTTTATCTCGGCAAGGACGAGTTGCTGTTCGTCGGTCGCGCGCCGACCGTGAACTGGCTGCAGTTCCACGCAGAAACGGGCGGCTTCAAAGTCGAGATCATTCGTGACGATCGTTCGTCCTCCCACCCATACGGCAAGGCGATCACGCGTCGTCACTATCGATATCAAATCCAAGGCCCGAAGGCGGCCGAAGTGCTGACACGCCTCAACGGCGGTCCGCTGCCCGACATCAAGTTCTTCAACTTCGACACCATCAACATCCGCGGGCGCAAGGTGAACGCGTTGCGCCACGGCATGGCCGGTGCGCCCGGTCTCGAGATCTGGGGTCCGTACGAAGAACGCGAAGAAGTCCGCCAGGCCATCATCGAGGCCGGCAAGGACTCGGGTCTGGTCTTGAGCGGCTCGCGCACCTACTCCAGCAACACACTCGAGTCCGGCTGGATTCCCTCCCCGCTCCCCGCGGTCTATACCGGCGAGAAGATGAAGAAGTACCGCGAGTGGCTGCCGGCGAATGGTTACGAAGGCACGGCATCGATCGGCGGCAGCTTCGTCTCGAACAATATCGAAGACTACTACCTCACGCCCTACGAGCTCGGCTATGGGCCGTTCGTCAAGTTCGATCACGACTTCGTCGGTCGCGAGGCGCTCGAAAAGATGGTCAAAGATGGCCGTCCACAGCGCAAGAAAGTGACGTTCGAATGGAATGGCGAAGATCTCGGCAAGGTCACGAGCTCGCTGTACGACCGCGAGAATCTGCCCTACAAGTTCTATGACCTGCCCAACGCCAACTACGCCTCCTCCTCGTTCGACGCCGTGAAGCGCGATGGCAAGCTCGTGGGCTTCTCCATGTTCACCGGCTACAGCTTCAACGAGAAGTGCGGCCTGTCGCTCGGCGTGGTCGATGCAGACGTGAACGTCGGAGATCAGCTCGCGTTGGTGTGGGGCGAAGAGAACGGGGGCACCCGCAAGTCCACCGTCGAACGACATCGGCAGTGCGAGGTCCGCGTGAAAGTCGCGCCGACCCCGTATTCGCGCGATGCTCGCGAGGGCTATCACTCAGGCTGGCGCACGCACACCAAATGAGCGCACCGGCGACTAGCTCCGGGGACGCGGCGGTAGCGGGCGCAATTGCCCGCCTCGCGCGTGAGGCATCGCTCGAGATCGGCATTCACGATGTGAAGGAGCTCGAAGCGGGCCGTGCCTTCCTGGCACCCGGACAGAAGGTGTCGATCACCTTCCTGCCGAAGCAGGAGTGGCAGGCGACTGTCGCTGTCTCTCGCGCCGTGCGAGAGGTCGGCCTCGAGCCGGTGCCGCACATTCCGGTGCGGGTACTCGCGAGCAAGCAGCAGCTGGACGATGTGATGGCGCAACTCGTCAGCGATGCTCAGGTCGCCGAAGTGTTGCTCATTTCCGGAGATTACCCGCGGGCCGCCGGTCCGTTCTCTCGGGTGGAGGATGTGCTCGACACCGG
Organism: uncultured Gammaproteobacteria bacterium; assembly: GCA_966434585.1. Taxonomy (GTDB): domain Bacteria; phylum Pseudomonadota; class Gammaproteobacteria; order Steroidobacterales; family Steroidobacteraceae; genus DATELY01. The sequence continues at coordinate 7,769 of CBJNAT010000049.1, forward strand.
AGTACTCGCGAAGCACGGTCTGCAGCGAATCTCGTTCGCAGGGCATCCGGAAGGTCATCCGCAGGTTGCCCTTGAGGAAATTCGCCGAGCGGAGCGCGAGAAGGCGCGCCGTGCCGAGACGCTTGGGTTGACGACGACATTCATCACGCAGTTCTTCTTCGAGGCCGAGCCGTTTTTTGCATGGGCAGCCGACATGCGCCGTGCCGGCGTGCATGCCCGGCTCGTTGCGGGTCTCGCCGGCCCCGCACGCCTTTCCACGTTGTTCAAGCTTGCGGTGCGCTGCGGTGCGGGCCCCTCGATCCGCGCGTTGGGCGCGAAGCCGACTGCATTTACGAAGCTGCTGGGCGAACACGGCCCAGAGGCGGTCATTCGCACGCTCGCAGACGCACGAAACACGGGCGAGACGGACTTCGCCGGGATCCACCTCTTTTGTTTCGGCGGTTACCTGCGCACGTGCAAGTGGCTGCACCGCATCGCAAACGGCCAGTTCTCGCTCGATGACAAGAGCGGGTTCGCGGTCGCCCAGGATTGAACGCGCTCGTTACCCTCGCGAGCGACACCTACTGCGCTCATCGACCATCGCTCCCGCCGCTCGCCGTGGCACACTGCGTGAGTTGGTGAACTGGACAGGATGAATGGGATGACGAGCTGAGAGCAGCCCGATGAAGGCGTTTCGCTTTTCCATGTATTCCTGTTAATCCTGTTAATCCTGTCCAACAACTCCCTCGAAGTCGCTAACTCAGTGCCTTAGTGCCGAATGGCGCTAATTTAGGCGCCACTCGATCAGAAGAATTGGACAGGATTAACGGGATTAACAGGATGATGAGAGGAGAGCAGCTCGATGCACGCGTTTCACCGTTCCTTACATCCTGTTAATCCTGTTAATCCTGTCCAAATATCGCCCTCGAAGTAGCTAATTTGGTGTCCATCCCGAAGAGAATCGATTCATGCGCGCCATCATCATCCCCGGCGGGAGCACCTCGAGCGATGCCCTCAAGCTCGTCGAGCGACCCGAGCCTCAGTTGCGGCCCTACCAAGTGTTGGTTCGCGTCCGCGCCGCGGCTCTCAATTACCGCGATCTCGCCATCGTCAGCGGGAAGTACTTCGCCGGGCCCGTGACCGGTGATCTCGTGCCCGTCTCCGACGGCGCGGGTGAAATCGTTGCCGTCGGCGAAGGAGTGACGCAATGGAAGATCGGCGATCGTGTCTGCGCCACGTTCTCGCAGACGCCCCCTAGCGGCTCCCCGTTCGCAGTCCCCCAACCGCTCGGCCACCCACTCGATGGCATGCTGGCGGAGAAAATCGCGCTGTATGAGGACGGTCTCGTGGCGATACCGAAGGGGTTGTCCTTCGAAGAGGCCGCTTGCTTGCCGTGCGCGGCGGTGACTGCATGGCGAGCGCTGTTCGCGGAGGGCACACCGATAAAGCCAGGCGACACAGTGCTCGTCCTGGGCACCGGCGGCGTCTCGATGTTTGCATTGCAGTTCGCACGAGCCGCCGGTGCGCGTGTGATTGCAACGTCGTCCTCCGACGAGAAGCTCGAGCGCGTCAAACAGCTCGGCGCAACCGCCACGATCAATTACAAGCGCGTCGACGAGTGGGATAAAGAAGTCATGCGGCTCACCGACGGCCGCGGTGTGCACTGCGTGGTGGAAGTGGGTGGCGCCGGCACGATCGGTCGTTCGTTCCGCGCTGTAGGCAATCGCGGCAAGGTCTGCCTCATCGGTGTCTTGAGTGCTCCGAATGCGGACAACAGCCCGCATCCGTTGATGACGAAAGGGGCGTCGTTGCACGGCATCTTTGTCGGTCCAAAGCACTTGCTCGAGGACTTGTGCGCGTGTGTCGATGCGAACGATCTGCACCCGATCATCGACAAGGTGTTCCCTCTCGAGGACGCGCGTGCAGCGTATGCCCACCAGATGTCCGGGGATTTCATGGGGAAGATCGTAGTGCGGGTCTAGTTGCTTGTAGCGGCTTGAGGCTTGAGGCTTGGGGCCAGAGAAACGACATTCTTGCTCACGCCTCAGGCCTCACGCCTCACGCCTCATTCTGGATGATCGCAG
>CBJNAT010000050.1:0-9687 GCA_966434585.1 uncultured Gammaproteobacteria bacterium
GTACTGCGCATGGCGTCGACTCCTCCGACCTACAGCCTACAGCCTACAGCCTACAGCCCTATTCACGTCGTCGCCGGAGCGCTGTTCCAAGACAACCGCGTGCTGATTGCGCAGCGACCCGTGGGCAAGCCAATGGCCGGCTGGTGGGAGTTTCCGGGCGGGAAGGTTGATGCGGGCGAAACGCCCTACGCCGCGCTCGTGCGCGAGTTGCGGGAAGAACTCGACATCGAAGTGATCGCTGCTCACGCGCTCATCAAATACACGCATCGATATCCCGAACGCAGTGTCGATCTGGAGCTGTGGCAGATCACGCGCTATTCAGGAGAACCGCGTTCGCTGGATGGGCAGGCGCTGCGATGGGTGAGCGTCGATGAGCTCGAAAGGGTCGGCCTGCTGGAGGGGGATGGGCCGATGGTGGAGGCGTTGAAGAAACTCGGCGGTCAAACATCCTCGTAGATATCCGCCAGCGTCATCCGGAATTCCACGCTCTTCAGATCCACCGGATCGTCTTCGGTGAGCGTGTCGACGAGCCATTCGCCCGTGAGCTCGCGGCGGAAGATTTCGACCTTGCGCTCCTCGATCGACACGAGCATGTATTCCTTCAACGTCTCAAGCATCCTGTAATGGCGTAGCTTCTCGCGGCGGTCCACCGCTTCTGTGCTGGGGGAGAGCACTTCGACGATTAGGCAGGGAAAACGCTTGAAGTAGGGTTCGGTATCTCGAGGGTCGCAGGTGACGAACACGTCCGGGTAGTAGAAGGCATCGGCGGCTTCGACGCGGATCTTCATGTCGGAGATGTAGGTTCGACACGATCCGCCACGCAGGTGGTTGCGAAGTCGACTTGCAATGTTCAAAGCCACCGTATTGTGATTGTCGCGAGTCCCGACCATCGCAAAGATCTGGCCCGCGACATACTCGTGCCTCGCCTCGCTCGCCTGTTCGAGGTCGAGGTAATCGCTTGCCGACATGTAACTGAGACGGGCTTGACGCATACGAGCTAGCCTACAGCCTCTCGCGAAAGAATCTCAACACCGTCTCGTAATAGTGTCTCCCCGTGTCGGGGATGCGGATCAAGCCATGCTTACCGCCCGGATACGTCATCACCTCGAAGAGCTGATTCCTGTCCTGCAATGCCTTCATCACGGCGGTGCTGTGTGTAAGCAGCACGTTGTCATCCGCCATGCCATGCACGAGCAGTAACCGGCCCCTGAAGTGATCGAGGCGATTCGGTACTGCGCTCTCTGCGTAACCTTTGGGATTCGCGGCCGGCAGTCCGAGATATCGTTCCGAGTAGTGCGTGTCGTATAGCGCCCAGTCCGACACGGGCGCGCCGGCCACGCCCGCTTTGAACGAGTGTGACGGATGCGAGAGGGCCATTAGCGTCACATACCCGCCATAGCTCCAACCCATGATGCCGATCCTCTGCGGATGGACGTACGACAGCGATTTCAAGAACTCGACGCCCTTGAGTTGATCTTCGACCTCGATGTGGCCGAGGCGATTTTTGAGGACCGACTCGAAGGCCTCGCCGCGAAATCCGGAGCCCCTATTGTCGAGCGAGAACACGACGAAGCCGTTCTGCGCCAGTACCTGGCGAAAGTAACCCTGAATCGCTCGAGCGCCGCCCATCCAATCGTTGCGCACGTGCTGAACGTGCGGACCGCCGTAGGTGTCGATGACGACCGGATAGCGCTTGCCCGCCACGAAATCTCCGGGCTTCTGCAATCGATAGTGCAGTGTCTGTCCATCCGGTGCTTTGAGGGTGCCGAATGCTTCATCGACGTGCGCTGCTTTGAACGGGAAGTAGGGATGCGAGGGTCCGATGTCATTGCGACTCACCCTGGTGGTTTTCGCCCCCTGCACTGCACGGATGCTTGCTGCCGGTGGTTGTGATGTCGAGGACCAAAGGTCCAGAAACGTGTCGGCGCGCGGGCTCATGACAGCCGTATGCCAACCGGGCTCCGTCGTCAGTCGACGTGGCGCACGGTTGTCTCGCAAGGACAGCGAATAAAGATGACGTTCGAGAACGTTTTCCCTATTGGCCGTGAAGAACAGCTCACTCTTGCGTTCGTCGATGCCAACGACTCCGTTCTCCGTGCCATCGCCGACGACCATCCAGGGACCTTCAGTCAATTGGCGAATCAGCTTGCCGTCCAGACCGTACAGATAAAGGTGCTTGTAACCCGAGCGCCGCGAGCTCCAGATGAACGCAGGTTGCCGTTCGAGGAAGCGCAGATCGTCGTTGAGCTCGACCCAGTGCTCGCTGCGCTCCGTCAGCAACGTGCGCTGCTGGAGGGTAGCGATGTCGATGGCGATGAGGTCGAGCTGCCGTTGGTCACGCGTCTGCCGTTGGATGGCAACGTGCTGACTGCCCGGTAACCAATCGACGCGAGCGAGATAGCTCTCCTCCGAGACTTGCGGCTCCAGCGATTTTCGCGTGCCCGATGCCACATCGACGATGTGCAATTCCACGCGGGCATTCGGCGCACCGGCGGCTGGATAACGCTGACGAATGACTCGTGTCTCGCGTGCATCGATTTCGAAGCGCTCCACCTCCGGTACGAGCGACTCGTCGACCCGTGCATAGGCGATGTGCCGTTCGTCCGGAGACCACCAGTAGCCGGTGTTGCGCCCCATCTCTTCCTGCGCGATGAACTCAGCTTCCCCGTTGTGGATGGCGCCTTCGCCATCCTGCGTGAGCGCGCGTTCTTGGCTGGTCTCAACATCGATGACAATCAAGTCTTGATCACGGATGAAACTCACGAAGCGACCCTTCGGAGAGAATCGCGGATCGGTTTCGTAGCTGTCTGTCTGGGTCAATCGCGAGGCCGAACGTTTCCGCAGATCGTATAGGTACAGATCTCCATTCAAGGTCACCAGGAGCTGTCGCCCCTCGTGCGAAAACTCGTACTTCACGATGCCACGCAAGTTCGCGGTACGTTGCCGTTCACGGCGTGCGATCTCTTCTGGCGAGAGACTCTCCGTGCCTTCGATGAACTGCCGCGAGTCGACGAGCAGTGCGTGACGCCCCGTGCGGATGTCGAACGCCCATAGGTCCAGTTCGTTCTGGTCGTTCTCTTTGCCTTTGAGATATGTGAGTGTGCGTCCATCGGGAGAGAACTGCGGCTCGCGCAATCGCGGGCCCGACAGATCGGGGTCAGCGAACAGCCGCTCGACCGTCAACTGCGCGGCGGGGCTGCTTGCCGTATACAACCAGCAGCACACAATCGAAGCGAACACTCGCATGTGACGTCTCTAAAGTTGGATGTCTCGATGTTGCTGCTAGACTCGGTCGCACGTCCAGCGTGGAGCGCGATCTTGTATGACTCGTGTTTTTTGGGTGATGGTAGTGCTTGCGTTGATGGGCTGCAGCGCAGGTACGCAACAGGCGCGACAAGTGCTGCCCCAGCTTTCTTATCCGACAGCAGAGCGGAGCGATCACGCGGATGTGTATCACGGCGTCGCGGTCGCGGATCCTTATCGCTGGATGGAAGCGCTGGACAGCGAAGCGGTGCGCCGTTTCATCGAGGCGCAGAACGCGATCGCGAAGCCGTACCTAGAAGCGATTCCCGCTCGAGAGCGGATCAAGGCGCGCCTGACGGAGCTGTGGAACTACGAGCGTTTCGATGTACCCGTGAAACGCGGCGGGCGATATTTCTACCTTCGCAATGACGGATTGCAGAACCAGAGCGTGCTGTATGTGACGGATGCGCTCGATGCGACGCCGCAGGTACTGCTTGATCCGAATTCGTTGAGCGCGGATGCCACGGTAGCGCTGCAGGAGTTTGTGCCTAGCGATGATGGGCAACTACTGGCGTATGCCTTGTCGGATGCCGGTTCCGACTGGATGACATGGCGGTTTCGCGACGTGAACAGCGGGGTCGATTTGCCCGATCACCTGCAGTACACGAAGTTCAGGGCCGTGGCGTGGACTCCGGATAGAAGGGCTGTTTACTACGCGCGGTACCCGCAGCGGCCCGATGGCAGCGGCGATGACACCAAGCAGATGGAAGTTTTCCTGCACGTGCTGGGCACGCCGCAGGACCAGGATCGATTAATTTTCCGCATCACGGACCATCCGCGGCGCAACCCGTACCCGCAAGTCAGCGCGGATGGCCGCTTTCTCATCATTTATGTCTTCGAGGGTTATCGCACGAGCGGACTGTATGTGCAGCGGTTGGATCGTGACGGCTTGCCCACGGGCAGTGTCATTCGCGTCTTCGACAAGTTCGATGGCGATTACCAGTTCATCGAAGCAGTGAATGACACGTTGTACGTGCGCACGACGGCAGGCGCACCGAAAGGTCGAGTGCTCGCCGTGCGCATCGATGAGAAGAGCTCGATGCAAATTGCAACGGTGGTTGCGGAGCAGCCTCATGCACTCGATCAAGCCAGCATCATTGGCGGCCGGATCGTTGCCAGCTATTTGAAGGATGCCTACTCCCAAGTGCGCATCTTCGAGTTGGACGGCCGTCCGGTGAGTGAGGTCGCGTTGCCGAGCTTGGGTCAGGCTACCGGATTCTTCGGCAGGCCGGAGGATCCCGAAACCTTCTTCGCCTACACGGATTTCCTGACGCCGACGACCATCGTGCGGCTCGATGTGCGCAGCGCTGGAACTTCGGTGTTCAAGGAGCCGCGGGTTCCGATCGACACTGAGCCATACGTGGTCGAGCAGGTGTTCTACAAATCCAAGGATGGCACGCAGGTGCCACTGTTCATCGTTCGCCGACGCGATCTGCAGCGCACCGGGGACGCGCCAACGATGCTCTACGGCTACGGTGGCTTTGCTGTGCCGCTGCAGCCCGCGTTCAGTGTGCCCGTGCTCGTGTGGCTGGAGATGGGCGGCGTCTTTGTATCCGCGAATCTGCGCGGCGGTTCGGAATACGGCGATGCGTGGCACGCGGCCGGAACCAAGCGGCAGAAGCAAAATGTGTTCGACGACTTCATCGCAGGCGCGGAGTGGCTGATTGCGAGTCGCTATACGTCACCTGCGAAGCTTGCGATCCGCGGTCGCAGTAATGGTGGACTGCTCGTCGGCGCCGTCATGCTGCAGCGACCCGAGCTGTTTGGCGCCGCGCTGCCGGGCGTTGGCGTGCTCGACATGCTTCGCTACCACACAGCCAGTGCGAACGCTTACCTGTGGTCGAGCGATTACGGCACGGCGGAAGACGCGGCAGAGTTCGCTGCCTTGCTCGAGTATTCGCCGGTGCACAACGTTCGCGCAAACACGTGTTATCCCAACACGCTCATCACCACGGCCGATCACGACGATCGCGTCGTCCCGTGGCACAGCTTCAAATTCGCCGCGGAGCTGCAAGACAAGCAGGCCTGTGCCAATCCCGTGTTGCTGCGAGTGGAAACACGCGCCGGCCACGGCGCCGGCAAGCCGGTGTGGATGCAGATCGAGGACTATGCGGATCAGTGGGCGTTTCTGGTGTCTTCACTGCGGATGCACTGAAGACACAGGCTGTGGGCTGTGGGCTGTAGGCTGTAGGTCGGAGAAAGTCTGCGCTCGTTCAGCGCTCGTCACGGTCACTGCCGTGTTCCTCATCGTCCGGTTTAGCGTCCCCCGGAATGGCGTGCTGCTCAGACGCCCACGCGCCCAAATCGATGAGCTTGCAACGCTCGCTGCAGAAGGGGCGCCACTTTGATTCTTCGGACCAGACGACGGGGCGCTGACAGGTGGGGCAGAGGACGGTGGTGGGCATGGATGGGCAGTCTGCTAGTCGGCTAGGTAGCTAGTCTGCTAGCCAGAACAGATGCGGTGCTTTTTTTTGCTAGCCGACTAGCAAGCTAGCCGCCTTTCTCACGTACACGTCGACAGCAAGAACGGCACGTCCGTGTTCGTTTGCACGGGTCGTGCGCCAATGTCCTGCCACGTGAGAAACCGAATGCTGCAGCGGTGATGGCTGCCGCTGATCTCGGGAAACAGCTGCGCGCCTTCGGGCAAGGTGATGCGCAAAAGCTGGCAAGGGGTATCGCGTTCGAGCACGAGTTGGAACACGCCGCCGACAGCAGTCTCCCGCCGTGGACGCGCGGTTTGGCGCGTGATCCAGAGCAACTCGATGACGGCGTCGCACAGCGGGCGAATCGTCGACATCCAGTCTTCGAACGATACGGCACGCGCTTCATACGGCTGATTGAGCCAATGGAAGTAATCGGGCAGATCGAACTCGCAGGTGCCACCCGGAATCGTGCTGCGGTGCTTGATGCTGTTCAGGAACTCGGAATCGCGCAGGCGTTGCATGAAGAGCGCCCCGGCGCCGTTCAGTTCGTTGCGCAGGCGCACGAGATTGGCGAGCACGGCCTTGAGCCGGCTGCCATCGACACCGGGCTTGCTTTGGAACTCGCTCATGGTCGCCATCTGGCGCTCGAGTTCCTTCAGCACGTCGCTTCGAATGTCGCCACGTGCTGTGATGGCGAGGATCTCCAACAACGCGGCCACAGCCGCACGGGTGGACCACGTGTCCGCACGCTCCTGGTGATAGAGCGCCTGTTGATAGAGAAAATCGAGCCGCAAAAACGTGCGCATCCGCTCGTTCAACGGCTGCTCGTACACGATCGCGCCCGCGGTGCTCGGGGCGGAAGTTGGGGTAGTCGCGTCCGTCTGCATCGCCGTATTGTGCGGCAGCATGATTGCCATGGCCAGTCAGAAAGCGGGTTAGAGGCTACTGAGCAGCGCGCGGTATTCGCATCCTCAAGTGGCAGCGATTATCCGTGCTTCGCCGCCGCCAGCGCGAGATACCGCTCATGCAATGCCTGCACCTGCGGTCTCAAGCTCTCGAGGTTCCCCTCATTGCGAATCACGTCGTTGGCGACCGACAGCCGCTGCTCGCGAGTGGCTTGAGCGGCGAGGATCTGCTGGGCCTGCGCGAGGCTCGAACCGTCTCGCTGCATCAAGCGGCGCAGTTGGACCTCTGTAGGGCAGTCCACCACGAGCACGCGGTCGAAGGCAGACCGGTTGCCGCCTTCGGTGAGCAAGGGGATCACGTGCATCTGATAGGGACCGGTCGCAGCCCGTGAGCGTCTGAGCAACTCGGCGCGAATCGCAGGGTGAGTGATGGATTCCAGAGTTCGTCGTTCGACAGGATTCGCGAATACCCGGTCGCGCATGCGCCGACGATTCATGCGGCCGTCGGGATCCAAAATGCCCGGCCCGAAGGCGGCGACGATTTGCTGAAGGGCAGGAGTACCCGGCTCGACCACGTCGCGGGCTAACTGATCCGTGTCGATGAGAGTCACGCCGAGCACCTCGAACAGGTTGGCGACGGTCGTCTTGCCGCTGGCGATGCCGCCGGTGAGGCCGACGATGTAAGAACGGCTGGAGGCTGGGGGCTGAGGGCTGGGGGTAGAGGTGCTCATGTGATGTGCAGACTACCCTGCGATGGAGTGCTCTAGTAGCCTGCGTGCATGAGCCGCGTCGTCAAAAGTGCATCTGTTTACGAGCAGTTCCAAGCCGTCCCCGAGTACATGGTGGCGGAAGTCGTTCGCGGCAAATTAGTGACGCATCCGCGGCCGGCGGCACCCCATGCTTTAGCTGCGTCCGCGTTGGGCGCCGAACTCTTCGGACCCTTTCGCCGCGGCCGTGGCGGGCCTGGAGGATGGGTGCTGCTCGACGAACCCGAGCTTCATCTGGGCGAGAACTACCTGGTGCCCGACATCGCCGGTTGGCGTCGCGAGCGAATGCCGGAAGTGCCCGAGGTCGCGTTCTTCGAGCTGCCTCCCGATTGGGTTTGCGAGGTGTTATCGCCGTCCACTGCAGCGATGGATCGTGCAGAGAAGCTGCCCATCTATGCTGAGCATGCAGTTCGCCACACCTGGATCGTCGATCCGTTGGCGAAGACTCTCGAGGTATTTCGTCTGGAGTCGTCGCGGTGGACGCTGCTCACGACGTACCGAGACGCAGCACTTGTCCGAGCTGAGCCGTTCGATGCGGTCGAGTTCGAGCTTGGGGTACTGTGGGAGAGATAGTCAGACGTGAGAACGTGCTGCGGCAGGCCGGCCCGGTTTTGAGTTTTTTAAACTGCGACTTTAGATTTCTCATAGCCAGCCGAGGGCGCTTTGCGGCTGCGAGCCGTGACACTGTTCAGCAGTGCGACGATGGAGTGACGTTTTCCATGATTGCTGTCGATCGAGACGTCTTGAAGCCCTTGGCACGAAAGTACATTTGGTGGAAGAGCCCGGATGAGGCGATTGCCATGCCTCAGCGTGTGATTGCCCAAGTGATGAACATCGGCGACTACGCTGACGTGCAGACGCTCGTCGAACACGTAGGCGACGACGTGTTGTGCGAAGTCCTGACTCACGCCGAGGCCGGCCAATTCAATGAACGTTCGTGGGCTTACTGGCACTATCGTCTTGGTCTGGCCCGTGTTGCAGAGGTTCCCGCGTTACCCGTGCGGAGATTCGTTTGAGCCGCACGTTCAAGCCTCGCTTCGGATTTGGCCGTGTCGGTACGCCTGAGGTTACCGTGGACAGCACGCTTCAGGTGGCATCCCTGGATGATTTGATGGCGACAAAATTGAAAGTGATTCTGCAGCGCGCCGAAGCCAAGGACTATCGTGATCTCGCTGCGATGATCCAACCGTCAGGGCTTTTTGGCTACGACTTTCCCGTTCTCCCAAACATAGATCGGTGTGCCATACATACGTGCGGTCTTGCGCGCCTCCTTGGCGGCTCGCCGCAGCGCGCGACCGACCGTCTTGGCAAACTCGTCCGTCTCCTTCTTGCGGCGTGCTGTAGTCATGGACCTTTCTCGATCAATCGGGGTGAGTCGGCGGAATTGTCATACACCGCCCATGTATCCGCCATCGGCTTGTAAAGCTTCTGGAAATTATCCCAGCTTCGAGTAAAGCGCCGGATCACGTCTGCCGCGGGTACAGAGTGACCTCCTTGCTTATGACGGGCAGCGACTCGGTCGAGCGCGAGGTCGCTGGAGGCCAGCTGTAAGTACACGATCTCTAACCGATAGCCACGTCCCTTCAGCGCTTCGAACCGGCGCAGATACGTAGAGCCGCTCAGAGTGCTTTCGAAAGCGAAATCAGCGGCGCTGCTCGCTAGCCTTTCGATCTCTGCGAGCACGAGACGGCCAGCGGCTACGGCAGCGAGTTGTGGTCTGAGCGGCGACAGTCCACTGGCTATCAGGTCAGCATTGATGAAGTGGACTATGGCAGTGTCTTGGGTCAGATAAGTGCGCGCAAAGGTCGTCTTTCCCGCGCCGTTTGGGCCGGCAATCACAACGCATCTCGGCTTGCGCTGATCCCGAACTCTACTCGTTCTGGACTTTGCTCTAGCCATCTACATCCCACTGAACCTCAAGTACGTCCCCACGAGATCCTCACCCCACATCAACGCGATCCAGCCAGCCGCTGCGAGGTACGGCCCGAATGGAATGGGGATATTCCGATCACGACCTCGGGCCACGATCAGCGTGATACCGACCACGGCGCCCGTGAACGCCGAGAGCAGGATGATCAACGGCAGCATCTGCCACCCGAGCCACGTGCCGAATGCGGCGAACAGCTTGAAGTCGCCGTAGCCCATGCCTTCCTTGCCCGTGACGAGCTTGAAGAGCCAGTACACGCTCCAGAGGCTCATGTAGCCGGCGATGCCACCGATGATGCTGGTGCCTGGATCGACGGGCAGCGAACCATCAGCGCTGTGCCACAAACTGAGGAGCAGGCCGAT
>CBJNAT010000051.1:0-9622 GCA_966434585.1 uncultured Gammaproteobacteria bacterium
AAGGCGTACCCGCCGGCCACGCGCTCCAAGGGCATCATGGTCAAGGATGCCAGTGAACTGGTGAACGCGCTGAAGCAGAAGGGGCTGATCTGATGAGCAAGACTCTGGTGATTGCCGAACACGCGGGCGGCAAGCTCAATCCCTCCACCGCCAAGTGCGTTACATGCGCGGCGAAGATCGGTGGTGAGATCGACGTCGTCGTGCTGGCGGCCAATGGCGCGGAGGTGGCCACGCAGGCCGCCGCGATCAGTGGCGTGAAGCGCGTGCTGAAGCTCGATAACGCGGCCAATGCCGAGCCGCTCGCGGCGGTACAAGCCCCGCAGATTGCCGCGCTCGCGGCGAACTACACCCACGTGCTGGGGCCTTCGACCACCTTCGGCAAGGACCTGATGCCGCGTGTCGCCGCCCTGCTCGGGGTGGGCCAGCTGAGCGACATCATGGCGGTGGATGCTCCGAACCGCTTCCGTCGTCCGGTGTACGCGGGCAACGCCATCCTTAGCGTGGAAGCCCCGACCGACCAGACACTCGCCGCGACGGTGCGGGTGGCCTCCTTCGAAGCGGCCCCGCAAGGTGGTGCAGCGAGCATCGAGAGTGCGAGCGTGCAGGCCGAGATTCCGACGCACACCCGCTTTGTCAGCCGCTCAGCAGCCACGAGCGGTCGACCGGATCTGCAGACCGCCGCGAAAGTGGTCTCCGGCGGTCGCGCGCTGGGCAGCGCCGAGAACTTCAATATTCTCTACGGCTTCGCCGACAAGATCGGTGCGGCGGTGGGCGCCTCGCGCGCTGCGGTGGACTCCGGCTACGCCCCCAACGATCTGCAGGTCGGCCAGACCGGCAAGATCATTGCTCCGGAGCTGTACATCGCCGTGGGCATCTCCGGGGCGATTCAGCACCTCACCGGCATCAAGGATGCGCGCACGATCGTCGCGATCAACAAGGACTCTGAAGCGCCGATCTTCGAAGTGGCCGATATCGGCCTGGTGGGGGACTTGTTCAGCATCGTGCCGGAGCTGCAGAAGCTGGTCTGAGCGGGACGCTCCGCAGCCGGCTAGCTTGCGAGTCGGCTAGCTGGCTAGCCAGAAAGAGGTTCTTCTCAATTCTGGCTAGCTGACTTGCGTGCCTTCAGATCTGCCCCAACACATACTCCGCGCTGGACACCTTGAACTCACCCGGCGCTTCGACGTTCAGCTGCTTGACCGCGCCGTCTTCGACGACGACTGCAAAGCGCTGGCCCCGCGTGCCCATGCCGAAGCCGATCGCATCCATTTCCAGCCCGAGGGCTTTCGCGTAATCGCCGTTGCCGTCGGCGAGCATCATCACCTTGTCGGTCGCGTTGGAGTGTTTCCCCCACGCGTTCATGACGAACACGTCGTTCACGGCCATGCAGGCAATCGTGTCAGCACCCTTCGCCTGGAACTCGGCAGCCTTCTCGACGAAACCCGGCAGGTGCTTCGCATCGCACGTCGGTGTGAAAGCACCCGGCACCGAGAACAACACCACCTTCTTGCCCTTGAACAATTCGTCCGTCGTGATTTTGCGCGGGCCGTCCTTCGTCATATGCATGAACGTGCCGCTCGGCATGCGATCGCCGACTTTGACTTTGGGTGTACTCACTTCGACTTCCTCACTGCTGCATCCTTAATACGCGCGTGCACATGCACGCGTTCGAGAATAGTACCTGTGAAACTCACCCGATCAGAACAGCCGAAGCGCACCGCGAGCGGCAAGAATGTGAGAACGCATGAGCGACGCACTCCATTCGGCATCGTGCGCTTCGAGTGCGCGGACGATTTCCAAGTGGTGCGAGGCGCTGCGGATCAGATCTTCGTCTTGGTAGCTCGCGAACGTGCGCATCATGGCGGGGGCTTCGATCAGCGCGGAGAGCGCGTTGACCAACCGCGCGCTGCCGGCGATCTGCTGAATGCGTAGGTGAAACTGGCTGTTGAGATCGGCGATACGTTCGAGGTAACCCTCGCTGCGGCTCAAAGACTCGTGGTACTGATCTTCGGCGATCTGGCGTAACTCATCGATCTCACTCGGAGAAATGCGCCGCGCTGCTCGACCTACCCCGTACGACTCGAGCATGGCGCGGAGCTCAAAGACATCGTCGCGATCCTCTGTCGTCCAGTCGGCGACGATCGCACCCTGGTGCGGCACGAACTCCAGCAAACCCTCCGCATGCAGGCGTCGCAGCGCTTCGCGCACCGGTGTGCGACTCACGCCGGCATCTGCGGCCACCTGCTGCTCCGTGATCCGCGAAGCTGCCGGGTAGATGCCACGCACGATGCGCTCTCTAACGGTTTGGTAGGCCTTGTCCACCGCCTTCGCCATGATTGTTGCCTACGTGACGGCCGTTGGCCGGTAGGCGAAGTTTATAGGCACGGCTGCGGCCCGACAGGCGGGGTTTACCGACCCGTCGTTTGGCTCCGCCTTGCGCTTCAAGTGCCGGTGTCGACCAGTCTACGTTCGCGCAATACCACGATGAGCACGCCAGCGAGCGTGATAGCTCCGCCAACCCACATTCGAGCAGTGAGCTGATCGTCGAGCAACGTCACGCCGAACAGGATACTGAACAGCGGCGACAGGAGCGTCACCGGCGCCACGCTCGTAACCGGATAACGGCTGAGCAGGTAGTACCAACCCGTGTGTCCGATAAGACTGCCGCCCACGATGGTGTAGGCCAGCGCCATCCAGGTGGTCGACGAGGCAGTGGTGATCGCCTGCCAATGGCCATCCTCGAGCGCGAAACTCAGGAGCCAGAGAATTGGTAAGCCCGACAGCGATACCCAGCTCTGCACCTGGATTGCCGGAATGTTGTGCAAACGCTTGATGTAGATAAAGCCAAGCGCACTCACCAGTGAAGAGGCAATGACGAGCGTTAGACCCGGCCAATCACTGAATACGCGCGGATCGAAGCCAATGAGCATCACTCCGCCGAACGCCAGGATGATGCCGAGCCGTCGGCGCCAATGAATGGTTTCGCCGAGCAACCAGACGGACAGGAGTGTCTGGAAAGGCACGCTCAGCTGCGATGCGATGGCAACCGTAGAAGCATCTGCCGTGAGCCGCAGACCGACGAACAGCAGCCCGAATGCGACCCCGCCCGTGAGCAGCCCGACCCGCAGGAGATTGCCCATCTGTCCGGCGTGCCACCGCAGAAACGGCAGAAAACACAGAGCGAGGACAGAAAACCTGAGCGCCGCGAACAACGCGGGTGGCATGCCCTGCACGCCCACCTTCGATGCAATGAGATTGAATCCCCAGGCCACATTGATCGCGACCAGCAACAGCAGATCGCGCGGCAGCACATCGGCCGCATCGACCGCCTCGGAACGCACGCTCATTGGCTTCTTCAGGGCCGGGGATAGCGGCGTTTCAGATAGGCATACAGCGCCCGAACGGCCTGCGCCTCGGCACCCACGGGGCGACCGGGTCGGTCCTTGCTGTTCCAGCCGTACACATCGAGGTGCACCCACGCGGCCGCTTCGCTGACAAAACGGCGCAAGAACAATCCACCGATGATCGCGCCCGAGAATCCCGTCGTCGAAGAGTTGTTCAGATCGGCGACTTTGCTGGACAACTCATCCTCGTATCCGGACCAGAGCGGTAGCTGCCAGAGCGGATCGCACTCTTGAGTACCGGCCGCCATGAGCTGCTGAGCGAGCGATTCATCCGTTGCGAACAAAGCGGGCAACTCCGGACCCAGCGCCACGCGCGCGGCGCCCGTGAGTGTTGCGATGTCGATCATCAGCTCCGGTCGATCCGCATCTGCCAACGCGAGTGCATCGGCTAACACCAGCCGTCCTTCGGCGTCGGTATTGCCCACTTCGACGGATAATCCCTTGCGCGTCTTCAATACATCGCCCGGACGAAATGCGTTGCCGCTGATCGCATTCTCCACCGCGGGGATGACGACGCGTAGCCGCACGGGAAGCTGCGCATCCATGATCAACTGCGCCAAGGCCAGCGTACATGCGGCCCCGCCCATGTCCTTCTTCATGAGCAGCATCGATGAGGCCGGCTTGATATCGAGCCCCCCGGAGTCGAAGCAAACGCCTTTCCCCACCAACGCGATGCGCGGATGGGCCGCTTGGCCCCAAGTGAAATCGAGCAGCCGCGGCGCAACCGAGCTGGCCCGTCCGACGGCGTGTACCGCTGGGAATCCTTGCGCAAGAAGATCGTCGCCCACGTACACGCGTGCCTCGGCACCGTAACGCTCAGCGATCGCGAGCCCCGCCTCTGCAAGGTGTTGCGGACTCAAATCCGATGCAGGCGTATTGACGAGATCCCGTGCCAGAGACAACGCCTTAATCTGGCGCTCTACATCCTTGCTGTCGACACCTGCAGGCACCTGCACGGCAACGGTGTGCATGGGGCTCGTGCGGTAGCGGTCAAATCGATATTGCCCGTAAGCCCAGCCCAGACAGAACTGTGTGGCTGCATTGTCGTTCAGTGGGGTCTCGAGGTAATAGCTGCCATCCGGAATGCGATCGGCCAATCCCGCGCAGTGCCACAGCGTCAACGGCCCGGCTGTCCGCTTGCCCAGGCCCAAGACGACGCCGCGCACGCTGCCGTTGTTTGCAGGCAGCAATGCGAGCCTCTGTCGTTCCGCTTTGAAGCCCGTCGTCGATAGCCAGTTGCGCGCTCCGGGATCTTGAGCCGCGAGCCAGGTGCTCAAGTCCTCTTCGTGCACGAGGTGGATTGGAATCGCGTCCGGTCGCTCTTCGTTGAAAAACATAGTGGGTGCGCCTTCGCCGGCGTTTCAGCAGTGCGGGTCGGCTTTCGAGAATATCAGGCGTCCGACACAGGCTTGTGGTCGGCGATGCGACGCGAAAAATCCACCGTTCATGTCGATGTCTCGCGCGCACGCGCAGGGTTGACAACGTAAGTCGCCCTATGTTGCTATCCGCATGATTTCTTAGCCGTATCTCACTTCACTTTCCGCATATGTTCCTCACCCGCGCCGTTCGCGTCATCGATGTCGGTGAGGTACTGCGCCTGCCACTGGCCAGGCTCTGCGTAGCGGTAGGGGCTTAGGATGCGGTTCTGATTCGACAAAGTCGGACAGGGATACACGAATCCAGAACCCCGCACCGGCAGGCCCGAGGCGGGGTTCTTCATTTTCGTCAGTCGAGATCTCATCCGCATTACGACTCCAGAATTTTTTTGATTTAGAACTTTCGACATTCAGACGATCAAGCCGGGAGCTCACTCATGCAGATCTATTCGCAGAAAGACGTCGATAAGAAGGCGTTGCGCGGTGCACGCATTGCCATCCTGGGTTACGGCAGTCAGGGCCGTGCCCACGCGCTGAACCTCAAAGACAGCGGTTTCGATGTCATCGTCGGCGTTCGCAAGGGCGGAGACAGCTGGACGAAGGCGAAGAAGGACGGTTTGCAGGTTGCAGAACCTGCCGAGGCTGTCAAAGGCGCGAAGCTCGTTGCGATGCTCGTGCCGGATCTGGTGCAGAAGCCTCTCTATAAGGAAGTCGTCAGCAATATCGAGAAGGGCGCTACCCTCCTCTTCGCGCACGGCTTCAACATCCATTTCAAGCAGATCAAGCCGCGCAAGGACCTGGACGTGGTGCTGATTGCGCCGAAGGGTCCTGGCGATCTCGTGCGCCGTCAGTATCAACAGGGCCGCGGCGTGCCGTGCCTGCTCGCGGTGTATCAGAACGCGACCAAGCAGGCGAAAGCCAATGCCCTCGCTTATGCGCACGGCATCGGCGGTACGCGCGGCGGTGTGTTGACGACCACCTTTGCGGAAGAGACCGAGACCGATCTGTTCGGCGAGCAGGCTGTGCTGTGCGGTGGTGCCACCGAGCTCGTGGTGAAGGGCTTCGAGACGCTCGTCGAAGCCGGGTATCAGCCGGAAGTCGCCTACTACGAGTGCTTGCACGAGCTCAAGCTCATCGTCGATCTGCTGCACGAAGGCGGCCTTGCGAAGATGCACAAGTTCATCAGCGAGACGGCGAAGTACGGCGATCTCACCCGCGGCCCGCGCGTCGTGAACGCCGCATCCAAACGCGAGATGCGCAAGATCCTGAAGGAAATCCAGCAGGGCAAGTTCGCCCGTCAGTGGATCAGCGAAAACAAGCGCGGCCGTAAGAAGTATCAGCAGTTGATGAACAAGGACCTCAAGCACAAGATCGAAAAGGTCGGCGTCAAGCTGCGTGAGCGCATGCCGTGGCTGGAGGATGCCCGCGCCTGAGGTTACGTGAGGAGTCCACATGCCCACTCGCGATCCAAACCGAGTTCTGATCTTCGACACGACGCTGCGTGACGGCGAGCAATCGCCCGGCTGCAGCATGACGCAGCCCGAAAAGCTGCGAGTCGCACGTGCGTTGGCAGAACTCGGCGTCGATGTGATCGAAGCGGGCTTCCCTGCCGCCTCACGTGGCGATTGGGAATCGGTGAACGCGATCGCTCGCGAAGTGCGAGGCCCGATTATCGCGGGCCTGGCACGCTGCCATCGCGATGACATCGAAAAGGCCTGGAAGGCCGTTGCGCCTGCCGCGAGACCACGGTTGCACGTATTCCTCGCCACGAGCGCAATCCATCGCGAGCACAAGCTCAACATGGCAAAGGAGGAAATCATCCGGACCGCTGTCGAAGGCGTGCGGTACGCGCGCAGCTTGTGCGAAGACGTCGAGTTCTCGCCTGAAGACGCGTCGCGCACCGAGCTCGAGTTTCTCGCGGAAGTCGTCAGCGCAGTCATCGCAGCTGGCGCATCGACGGTGAACATTCCGGACACCGTGGGCTACACAGTCCCGGAGGAATTCCACGAGGTCTTTGCCTATCTGAAGCGCAACGTGCCCGGCATCGACGACATCGTGCTCTCTGTTCATTGCCACGACGATCTCGGCATGGCCGTGGCGAATAGCCTTGCCGCCGTTCGCGCCGGTGCTCGTCAGATCGAATGTACGATCAACGGCATCGGCGAGCGCGCCGGCAACTGTTCGCTCGAAGAAATCGTGATGGCGATCAAGACTCGCGAAAGCTTCTTCAAGCTGCACACCGGCGTGCACACACAGCGTTTGTATCCGACTAGCCGTTTGGTCTCGCAGATCACCGGCATGCCGATCCCCCGCAACAAGGCCATCATCGGCGAGAACGCCTTCGCGCATGAGTCCGGCATCCATCAGCACGGCATGCTGCGTCATCACTCCACATACGAAATCATGCGTCCGCAAGACGTGGGCTTGTCCCGCACGAATCTCGTGTTGGGCAAGCACAGCGGTCGCCACGCATTCCGCGAGCGCGTCAAAGAGCTCGGCTTCGAAGTCGACGAGAATGAACTGAATGCGCTCTTCGAAGAATTCAAAGCGCTGGCTGACAAGAAGAAGGAGCTGTTCGATGGCGATATCGAAGCGCTCGTCATGCGCGCCGGCACGGAAGCGGGCGGCCCATGGTTCCTCGAAGGTTTGAATGTCAGCACAACCAATGGCTCGGGTGCTGCGAGCGCTCGCGTGCAGCTGGCACATGCCGATGGTCGCAAGATCGATCAGCACGTGATCGCGGATGGCCCCGTGGATGCCATCGTCAAAGCGATCGATCAAGCAACGAACACGGCCGTGCAAGTCCGCAAGTTCGAAGTGCACAGCGTGACGGTGGGCGAAGACGCCCAAGGCGAGGCGCTCCTGACGGTCGAGCACAACGGGCGCAGCTACCGCGGCGTCGGCGTGAGCACGAACATCCTCGAGGCTGCCGCCCGCGCGTATCTCGAGGTCATCAACCGCATTGAAGCCACCAAGGCGAGTGCTGAGCGCAATGGCGCCGATCGCCGTACGGTGGAACCGGCCGTCATTTCAGCCATCTGACAGATACATAAGCATCGAAGCACGAAGCGCAGGGGCGCTTCACGAATAGCAGGAGTCCACCATGCCCATCACCACGGCGAACTACATCTGGCAGAACGGCAAGCTAGTGCCCTGGGACAAGGCAACGGTGCACGTACTCGCTCATGCGCTGCATTACGGCTCGACGGTGTTCGAAGGTGTACGTGCGTACGCGACTCAGCGCGGTCCGATCATCTTTCGTCTCCGCGAACACACGCGCCGGCTGTTCGACTCGGCCAAGATTTACCGCATGGAGATTCCCTACCCGCAAGACGACATCAACGCCGCCTGTAAGGAAGTGATCACAGCCAACGGCCTCGTGCGAGGCGCGTATTTACGTCCATTCGCATTCCGCGGCTACGGCGAGATCGGCGTCGCTCCGAAGATTGCGCCGCCCATCGAAACCGTGGTGGCTGCGTTCGAATGGGGCGCTTACCTCGGGGCCGAAGGTCTAGAGAACGGGATCGACGTCTGCGTCTCGTCGTGGCAGCGCCTAGCACCCAACACCATTCCCGCATTGGGTAAGGCTGCAGGCAATTATCTGTCGAGCCAGCTGATCAGCATGGAGGCCAAGCGCCTCGGATTCGCTGAGGGCATTGGGCTGGGTGTCGACGGCAGCGTGAGCGAAGGTGCGGGCGAGAATCTGTTTCTCATCCGCGATGGCGTGATTTACACGCCGGGACTCGCCAACTCCGTGCTCCAGGGCATCACGCGGGATACCGTGATCACGTTGGCACGTATGCACGGCTTCGAAGTGCGCGAGCAATCAATCCCGCGCGAGATGCTGTATTTGGCGGACGAGATTTTCCTGACTGGCACGGCCGCGGAGATCACGCCGGTGCGCTCCGTCGACCGCGTCGCCGTGGGCGCAGGTCGGCGTGGACCGGTGACCGAAGCGCTGCAAGCGGCGTTCTTCGGCCTGTTCACGGGCAAGACCGCCGACAAGTGGGGCTGGCTCGAACCCTGCGAGACGACGAACACCGGTGCTGCGAAAGCCGGCTAATGCATCGCTCGCTCGTTGCTGCATGATTGCCACATGAACCCAAAGACACTGTTCGAAAAGATCTGGGAACGGCATGAAGTCGTTCCGGAGACGAAAGATACTCCTGCAGTTCTCTACATCGACCTGCACCTGATCCACGAGGTCACCTCGCCGCAGGCATTCGAGGTGCTGCGTAGCCAGGGCCTGCCCGTCCGCCGACGCGATCGCACGTTGGCCACGATGGATCACTCCACGCCGACCGATCCCGCTGAGGTCTTCGGTCGTGTGCCCATCAAGATCGAATCCGCCGCACGTCAGGTGCGCGAATTGGAAAAGAACTGTTCCGAGTTCGGTGTGGAGCTGCTGAATATGCAGCACAGCGAACGCGGCATCGTGCACATCATCGGCCCTGAGCTCGGCGCGACGCAGCCGGGCAAGACGATCGTTTGTGGCGATAGCCATACCGCCACGCACGGCGCATTCGGAGCACTCGCCTTCGGCATCGGCACGACAGAGGTTGGTCACGTGCTTGCGACGCAGTGTCTGCTGCAGCGTCGCCCGAAGACGATGGCCATCAACGTCTCAGGCAAGCTCGCCGCAGGCGTCACTGCAAAAGATCTTATCCTCGCCGTCATCGGTCGTATCGGCGTGTCGGGCGGCACGGGTCACGTCATCGAATATCGCGGCCCAACCATCGAGGCCTTGTCGATGGATGAACGTATGACCGTGTGCAACATTTCCATCGAAGTCGGAGCGCGTGCCGGCATGGTGGCTCCGGACGAAACGACGTTCGCTTACCTGAA
>CBJNAT010000052.1:0-9517 GCA_966434585.1 uncultured Gammaproteobacteria bacterium
CCACGTGCAACTGCACGCCTCTCTGTTCGAGCTGCGCCTCTACTTCGACCAGCATCTTGTCCACCACGCGTTGGATCGTGCGGGGATCGAGTCCATTGAATTGGATGATCGCGTCGATCCGGTTGCGGAACTCGGGCGAGAACAATCGGCGGATCGCCTCCATGCCATCGGATGCGTGATCCTGCTGCGTGAAGCCCATCGATGGCCGGCTCATCTCGAACGCGCCCGCATTCGTCGTCATCACGATGATCACGTGACGGAAATCCGCCTTGCGACCGTTGTTGTCCGTGAGTGTGCCGTGATCCATGACTTGCAGCAGCAAGTTGAACACGTCCGGATGTGCCTTCTCGATTTCATCGAGCAGCAACACACAGTGCGGATTCTTGCTGATGGCTTCGGTCATGAGACCGCCTTGATCGAACCCGACGTAGCCTGGAGGCGCGCCGATCAACCGAGATACCGTATGACGCTCCATGTACTCCGACATGTCGAAGCGCACGAGCTCGACACCGAGCGCCAGCGCAAGCTGCCGGGTGACCTCGGTTTTGCCCACGCCCGTGGGCCCTGCGAAGAGGAAAGAACCCACTGGCTTGCGCTGATCGCCCAATCCCGAGCGCGACATCTTGATTGCAGCCGCCAATGTCTCTACGGCCGAGTCCTGCCCGTAAATCACCAGCTTCAGATTGCGCTCGAGGTTCTTGAGCAGATCGCGATCGGAAGTCGAGACGTTCTTCGGCGGAATGCGAGCAATGCGTGCGACGACATCTTCGATCATCGTGGTCGTTACGGTCTGCTCGCGAGCATCGACGGGCTTGAGACGCAACCGGGCGCCAGCCTCGTCGATCACGTCGATCGCCTTGTCCGGCAGCTGACGATCGTTGATGTGCCGCGCCGCCAGCTCGGCTGCCGCGCTCAGAGCGTCATCGGCGTACTTCACGCCGTGATGCTCTTCGAATCGGGACCGCAGACCTTTCAAGATCTCGATCGTCTCGGCCACGGACGGCTCGATGATGTCGATCTTCTGGAAGCGCCGCGCGAGCGCGTGATCTTTTTCGAAGATGCCGCGGTATTCGGTGTACGTCGTCGAGCCGATACAACGCAGCTCGCCATTTGCCAGCGCGGGCTTGATCAGGTTCGAGGCGTCCATGACGCCGCCCGATGCCGCACCGGCGCCGATCACCGTGTGGATCTCGTCGATGAACAGGATGGAACCGGGCATCTTCTTGATCTCGGCAATCACCCCTTTCAGGCGTTTCTCGAAATCGCCGCGATACTTCGTGCCTGCGATCAGCGCCCCCATGTCGAGGGAGTACACCGAGGAATCCGCGAGAACGTCGGGCACTTTGCCTTCGACGATCAGCCGGGCGAGACCTTCGACCAGTGCAGTCTTGCCGACCCCGGCTTCGCCCACGTACAGCGGGTTGTTCTTGCGACGGCGGCACAGGATCTCGATCGTGCGCTCGATTTCGGTCTGACGGCCGATCAGCGGATCGATCTTGCCTTCCATCGCCAGCTTGTTGAGGTTGGTCGCGTACTTCTCCAGTGCGGTCCCACCCTCGGCATCACGTTCGCCTTCGCTTCCCGGCGCAGGCTCCTCTTTCTCGCTGCGATCTTCGGACACTTTGGAAAGCCCATGTGAGATGTAGTTGACGACATCGAGCCGCGCAACATCCTGCATCGAGAGCAGGTACGCAGCATGCGAGTGTTTCTCGCTGAAGATGGCCACGAGTACGTTGGCCGCCGTCACTTCCTTCTTGCCGCTGGACTGCACGTGGAATACAGCCCGTTGCAACACGCGCTGGAAGCCCAGCGTGGGTTGCACTTCGCGATCGTCGTCCTCTTTCAATCGCGGCGTGGTCTGATCGATGAAATCTTTGAGGTCTTTGCGCAGACGGGCCACGTCCGCGCCGCAGGCGCGCAAGATCTCGCGCACTCTAGGCGTGTCGACGATGGCCAGGAGCAGGTGCTCCACCGTCATGAACTCATGACGAGCCTCGCGCGCCGACTGGAACGCCTCGTTGAGACAAATTTCAAGTTCGCTGCTTAACACCGGCGGAGCCTCTGTTCTGACCTATTTAAGTACCTCGCGCCGGGGCTTGCTGGCGCTCAGGAACACCCTCGTCGCTCCATCAGCCGCACCCGCAAATATGCGGGCGACTGACAGGCAATCGTAGTGGGACACGCATGAACTTTGCCGAATTCCATACGCTTCAAGCGATCCTCATGCCTCTTCCATCGTGCACAGAAGGGGATGTTGATGTTGACGGGCGAAAGCCAACACTTGGGCCACTTTCGTCTCCGCGATCTCGTAGGTGAACACGCCACACACGCCTTTGCCCTTCGTATGCACTTCCAGCATGACCCGGGTGGCCGTCGTGCGATTCATTCCGAAGATGCGCTCCAGCACGTCCACCACGAACTCCATAGGCGTGTAATCGTCATTGAGCAGGATGACTTGATAGAGCGGCGGCTGTTTGAGGCGTGGAGCCTCTTCAACCACGAGTCCCCGCTCTTGTCGTGTGCTCTCGTCACCCATGACCCGCTACGCGTCGCTAACTGCAAGTCTTTATAGGGCGACCGGGCACACAATACAAGGCAGCGTCCTCACCCAATATGCACGCATCTGCTTGTTCTAACACGAACATGCGACGCTGAGTTCCAGCACCGCACGCGGGCACGCGCGAGCGTGCATCGCAACCCACTGAAGGTAATGCGTCACATGTAGTCTTCATGATCTGTGACCGGGGTCGCGGTCCATGCAGCCCGTCGGATTAAGGTACGTTACGTTGGACAGTCATGCTGGGCGCACGGTTCTTCGCGTGACAGGCATGCTCAGTGGCGGTCGGATGTGTGACCCGAACCCGTCATGCAAGCGGTCGGGCGTTCAGGGCACGGCGTCGCCAGAAAGAATCACAGCGAGAACAATCTCTTGAGGCGCACTGTCGCAACTTCGTATGATGACCCGGATGCACCTTCCTGAAAGCGACCTCACGGTACAGAGCTGGGTCCGCACAGAGATCCCACTCCTTCGTCCTCGATGCCAATGAGTCTGTCTGCAAAGTTGCGGGAACTGCAGCACGCCTCGCCTCGGCAGATAGCGGAGCGCGCGCGGCTGGCTCTGCCCTATGGCGTCTCGGTGCTGCTGGTGGTTGCGATCGCATGGCAATTGGTGCAACTGACATGGCTCATCCTCGCCCCAGCTGAGTCGACGAGCCACACTGCAGCATCTGCAGCATCGACGACGCCGCGAGCTCAGCCCATCGATGTACAGCGGATCGCCCGTGCGCGCCTGTTTGGTTCGGCTGACGCACCCGCGCCTGGCCAGACCGATTTGAATGCTCCGCAAACGCAGATGAACCTGCGCTTGGCCGGCACGATCGCCTCTGACGACCCCGCAAAGGGCTATGCGATCATTGGCGAGAGCGGCGGGCCTGCGAAGTTCTACTCGACCGGCGATGCGGTGCCGGGTGGCGCACGCCTGCACGCTGTGTATGCCGACCGCGTGATCATCGATCGCAGCGGCCAGCTCGAATCGCTGACTCTGCCCCGATTGAATCCGAACCCAAGGGCCAGCATGGCGCCCCCGCCCGCGATGCCCAGTCAGTTCGCAGAGAACTTGCGCCGCATCGCCGAAACGAATCCAGGCGCGCTGGCCGAGGTCATTCGCCCGCAACCCGTGTTTGCAGGTGGAGTGCAACGCGGCTACCGCGTATACCCCGGTCGGAATCGGCAACAGTTTGCGCAGCTCGGCTTGCGGCCAGGAGACTTGATTCTCTCCATTAACGGCACGCCGCTCGACGACCCAAATCGAGGGGCCGAGATTTTCAGCACACTGGGCAGCTCCGGCCGCGTCTCGGTAAGCATCGAACGCAACGGCCAAACACAGGACCTCACGTTGAATACCGCCCAGATTGCACTGCCTTCGCCCGATGCACCGGAGGGCGCACCGGGCGGCGGAATGGATAACCGCCACCCGATCACACCGCCGCAATGAACCTCCGGCCCAAAGACCGTCAAGGATTCAACATGAGTTCGCATCGTCATCATCCCCATCTCATCGCCCGCGGGTCCCGCCGGACCGGCTGGGGTGCGGTGCTCGTGGGCGCGATGCTGCTGTACTGCCAGACCCTGTCCGCACAGGATCAGCAAGCGACCATCACGCCCAACTACAAGGATGCTGACCTGGCGCAGATCGTGGAGGCAGTGAGCGCAATTACGGGTAAGAATTTCATCATCGACCCACGTGTTCGTGCACAGGTCACCATGCTGTCGGCGACTCCTATGTCACCCAGCGCATTCTACGAAGCGTTCCTCTCCATTCTGCAGGTGCACGGTTTTGTGGCGGTGCCATCGGGCAACGTGATCAAGATCATCCCCGACGCGAATGCCCGCCAAGTGCCCGCAAACGATCTGCCGGATCGTGTGAGCGATACGTCCGATGAAGTCGTGACCCAGATCGTATCGGTACGCAATGTCTCGGCAAGCCAGCTCGTGCCTGCATTGCGACCCTTGCTGCCGCAACAGGCGCATCTGGTCACTCCCGCCGGCACCAACATGCTCATTATTTCGGACCGCGCGAGCAACGTCGCGCGCATGATGCGAATCATTCAGCGCCTGGATCAATCCGGTGATGACGACATCGACATCGTCACCCTGCAGAACGCCAGTGCTGGCGAAATCGTCCGAGTCGTGAACAGCCTGTACACAGGAGCGAATCAACAGGAGAACGTCGCCCTCGGGGTCAAACTAGTGGCCGACGATCGCACCAACAGTGTGCTGATCACGGGTGAAAAGGCGCAGCGCCTGCGCCTGAAGACCCTAGTGACCCACCTCGATACCCCGCTCGAGGCAGGTGGCGACACCACCGTTCGTTACTTGAACTACGCCGATGCCGAGGCGATTGCGGGCAAGCTCAAAGAGCAGATCCAGGGGATCACTCAGGCCGCCGCACCGCAAGGTGGGGCCGCGCCTGCGGGTGGTGCTGCGGCTGCGGACCGCAGTACGACGATCTGGGCGGACCCGCAGACGAACGCGCTCGTCATCACAGCGCCGCCGAAGATCATGAAGCGGATCATGAGCATCGTGGACAAACTCGACATCCGGCGCGCGCAGGTGCAGGTCGAAGCCATTTTGGTCGAGATCACGTCGAACAAGGCATCGGAGCTTGGCATCAACTGGGCAGTCGACGGCACCGGCTCGAATAACGACGCCGTGCCCATCGGGACGTTCAGTCAGGCAGTCGGTGGCGCCAGCATCGGCGACATCGCCAATGCGATTATCGGGTTGAGCGACTCGGGTGGGACGACCGGCAACCTGCCGCTTCCCAGCGGCCTTACGCTGGGCGCCGGCCGCTTCCAGGATACCGGCGTGAACTTCGCGATCCTGCTGCGGGCGCTGCGCAATGATGGCGACACCAACATCATCTCGACACCCAATATCGTCACCCTGGACAACGAGGAAGCCGAGATCAAAGTGGCGCAGGAGGTTCCGTTCGTCACCGGTCAGTTCACCAATACGCAAACCAACACGGCCCAGGGCACCGTCAATCCTTTCCAGACCATCCAGCGCGAGGAAGTCGGCACGATCCTGAAGATCACGCCGCAGATCAACGAGGGCGACGCCGTCATTCTGAAGATCGAGCAGGAGTCCTCGTCTCTAGCGCAGGGTGTCGCGGGTGCGGTCGATCTCATTACGAACAAGCGCACCATCAACACCAAGGTCATGGTCGAGGACGGCGGCATCATCGTGCTGGGCGGTCTCATCGACGATCAGGTGAATGAACAGCAATCGCGCGTGCCGGTGCTAGGCTCGATCCCGATCATCGGCGAGCTCTTCCGGACGCGCAGCGGCAGCAAAGCCAAACGGAATCTCATGGTGTTCATCCGCCCCACGATCATTCGTGACTGCGTCCAGGCAGCCATCGAGACCAACGCGAAGTACAACGTCATGCGCAATCAACAGCTGGCGCGCAAGCGCGGCAAGGTCACGCTGCTGCCGGGCGAGCGACAACCCACACTGCCGCCGATCGAAGATCTCTCGCGTTATGCCGATCCGACCGCCGGGTCTTCGAAGCCCGCGCCCAACACGGACGAATCGCGCATGACCCCGGCATCGCCCGATAATGCGCCCGCCTTCACGTCACCGGTCGATCGGCCGCCGCCTGATACGTCCACGGGTGAAGCACCCGGTGCAGCCGTGCCGGCCGAGCCGCCACCATTGGATCTGCGCGAGCAGCGCACCCCGCCTGCGCAGTAGGACGAAGTCATGAACGCCGAAGTGCAACCTGCCGTTGCCAAGACCGTCGATTCCAGAGCACTGACGCCCGTCAGCGCCCTACCGTCGATGCTGAATTTCGCGTTCTGCAAGCGGCACGGCGTGCTCGTACAACAGATCGTGGATGGAGCGGCCGAATCCATTTACCGCGCCGGTGCGGAACCTGCGAGCATCGCCGAACTGCGACGCGTGCTTGGAATGCCGCTGCGGCTGCGCCGAGTGGACGCGGATGCCTTCGAAGAGCTATTGCGGCAGCGTTTCGAGGCCGGTACGAACACCGCCATTCAAATGGCAGGCGGTTTCGACGACGAGATGGACCTCGCCCATCTGGCACAAGATCTCCCGGAGCCCTCAGACCTGCTCGAGAGCGACGATCACGCTCCGATCATCAAACTGATCAACGCGATCCTGACTCAGGCGGTCAAGGAGAACGCCTCGGACATCCACATCGAACCGTTCGAGAATCGGCTCGTCGTGCGATTCCGCGTGGACGGCGTGCTGCGAGAAGTCTTGCAGTCCCGCCGAGCCGTGGCGCCGTTGGTGGTCTCGCGCATCAAGGTCATGTCGAAGCTCGATATCGCCGAGAAGCGCTTACCCCAGGACGGCCGCATTTCCTTGCGTATTGCGGGCCGCGCGGTGGACGTGCGTGTGTCGACCATCCCGGCCGGTCACGGTGAACGCGTCGTGCTGCGTCTGTTGGACAAGCAGGCGGGTCGCCTGGACTTGAACTCGTTGGGCATGGATCCCCGCCTCACGGCTGCCATGGACGACCTGATACATAAACCCCACGGCATCATCCTGGTTACAGGCCCGACGGGCTCGGGTAAGACGACCACGCTGTACGCCGCGCTCGAGCGGATCAACGACAACACGCGCAACATTCTCACCGTCGAAGATCCCATCGAGTACTACATCGACGGTATCGGCCAGACACAGGTCAACACGAAAGTAGAGATGACCTTCGCGCGCGGCCTACGAGCGATCCTCCGTCAGGACCCTGACGTCGTCATGATCGGCGAAATCCGCGATCTCGAGACCGCACAGATCGCCGTGCAAGCGTCACTGACAGGACACTTGGTGCTCTCGACGTTGCACACCAACACCGCCGTCGGCGCGGTCACCCGGTTGCGGGACATGGGCGTCGAACCTTTCTTGCTGTCCTCGAGCTTGATCGGCGTTCTCGCACAGCGTCTCGTGCGGGTGCTCAACCCCGAAACCAAGCAGGCGTTCACCGCTGGCGATTACGAACGTAAGTTGCTGAACTTACCGCCCGAGGCGCCCTCCCCCGTGTTGTATCGCGCTCCATCCGACACTCAGGGCTACAAGGGGCGCACGGGTATTTACGAGCTAGTGCTCGTCGACGACCACATGCGCAGCATGATCCACGACGGCGCGAGCGAGCAGGAACTCGAACGCTACGCCCGCAAGCTCACCCCCAGCATTCGCGACGATGGCCGCGCCAGGATCCTGTCAGGCGTCACGACGATCGAGGAAGTGCTGCGGGTTACGAGAGAAGACTAGGCGCTCCGCGCCGGCTGTAGACTGTAGGCTCTAGGCTGTAGGTCAGATGAAGAATCCTCCAGCATCAGCCGTATCGCACTCACTGCCGATGATCACAACAGCAGCATCAATGCTCTTTTCCGAACCTACAGCCCACAGCCTACAGCCTACAGCCTGACCCCATGGGCGCCTTCGAATACGTAGCTCTGGACACCTCCGGCCGTGAGCGCAAGGGCACGCTGGAAGGTGACACCGCGCGCCAGGTGCGGCAGCTCCTGCGCGAACAGAGCCTGCTTCCAGTCTCCGTCGCCGAAGTCGCACAGCACGAGGCCAAACGCAGCACGGCGCGCTGGTCACTCTCCAAACCGCGCGGTATGTCCGCGGGCGACCTTTCCCTGGTGACACGCCAATTGGCCACCCTCGTGCGCTCCGGTCTACCGTTAGAGGAAGCGCTGCAGGCGGTCTCGGAGCAAACCGAACGGCCGCGCATCAAGAGCATCATGCTGGGTGTGCGGGCGAAAGTGATGGAAGGCCACGCGTTGGCGGACGGCTTGCAAGACTTCCCTGGCGCCTTCCCGGAGCTGTACATCGCGACGGTGGCCGCAGGCGAGCAGTCGGGGCACCTGGATACGGTGCTCGAGCGGCTCGCGGATTACACCGAGAGCCGCGAACAGCTACGCAGTAAGACCTTGAATGCGATGCTCTATCCGGTGCTGCTGTTCGTCGTGTGCGCCGGCATCGTGATGTTGTTGCTGACCTTCGTGGTGCCGAAGATCGTCAAGCAGTTCGAGAACTCCAAAGCCGAACTGCCGATTCTCACGAAGGGATTGATCGCGATCTCGGATTTCTTCCGCGATTGGTGGTGGCTCGTCGCGGCAGTGGTGATCGTCGGCACCGTGATGTTCCGCCGCTGGCTGCGCGATCCGCAGGCGAAGCGCCGTTTCCACGCGTTCCTGTTACGTATTCCCCTCGTCGGCAAAGTCGTACGCGGCAACAACACGGCCCGCTTCGCGCGCACGCTATCGACGCTGACATCCAGCGCCGTGCCCGTCCTCGAGGCCATGCGCATTTCGGGCGAGGTGGTCACGAACTTGCCCATGCGCGACGCGGTGCAGGAGGCGAGTGCACGAGTACGCGAGGGTGCGCCGATCGGCCGTTCTCTTGCGCACACACGCATGTTCCCGCCGATGATGATCCATCTCATCTCGAGCGGCGAGAGCAGTGGCGATCTAGAAACGATGCTGGACCGCGCGGCCACCAATCAGGAACGCGAGATGGACGCGATCCTCGGCGCCTTCGTGGGACTGCTCGGTCCCTTGATGATCCTCGTGATGGGCGGGATGGTGTTGCTAATCGTGCTCGCCATGCTGCTCCCCATCTTCCAGCTGAATGAGTTGGTGAGCTAGCACTGCATCCGCAACTGTACGCATGCTCTTGCGAGCCTGTGTCCTTCCCTTTATATACTCGACGCGCGGGGGAACCGGACACTCGCAAGCACGACTTGCTCGGCTTGTGACCGGACTTGCAGTTTCCCGCAGTGCCTTCGCATAAGTTCGATCTCAATCCAGCACTTCGTGGGGCGATCGATGAGCGAGAAACCCGAGTCCGAAGAGTTCGAGGACGATGAAGACGACGATGCGGCCCTCGAGGCCACGCAAGACGTCGACGTCGATCGCCTGCTGGAAGCTTTCGACAAGCGCAAACGCTCGGCGGGCCCAAAGCCGGGCGAGCCCGCGTGGCGCCG
>CBJNAT010000053.1:0-9516 GCA_966434585.1 uncultured Gammaproteobacteria bacterium
ATCCAAGCCTTCCACTGAGCGGATGTTCGAGGGTGTCTACAAAGAGATGGACTGGCGTCAGCGGGAACAGCTACGCGAGCTCGGAGTGGAATGACATGCCCACGATGAACATGATCCAAGCGCTGAACTCGGCGTTGGACGTTGCGCTCACACGAGATCCCGACACACTCACCTTCGGCGAGGATGTCGGACTATTCGGTGGCGTTTTTCGCGTCACTGACAAGCTGCAAGAGAAGCACGGCGTCAAGCGCTGCTTCGACACGCCCATCGCGGAAGGCGGCATCGTGGCCACCGCGATCGGCATGGGCGCGTATGGGTTGCGACCCATCATCGAGATCCAGTTCGCGGACTACATCCTGCCCGCTTACGATCAGCTGGTGTCCGAAGCGGCCCGCTTGCGGTATCGCTCGAACGGCGAGTTCTTCGCGCCGATCACGGTGCGTACACCGTATGGCGGGGGCATCTTCGGGGGCCAAACACACAGCCAAAGTCCAGAGGCGATCTTTGCCCACGTCACAGGCTTGAAGACTGTCATTCCTTCCAATCCGTACGATGCAAAAGGCCTGCTGCTGGCCTCCATCGAAGACGACGATCCAGTGATCTTTCTCGAGCCCAAGCGAATCTACAACGGCCCGTTCGATGGTCGGCTCGAGCACACCATCAAGAGTTGGGAAGGACATCCTGGCAGCGAAGTGCCGGAGGGTCACTACATCGTGCCGCTCGGCCAGGCAGCGATCGTTCGTCCGGGCGCCGACGTCACCGTGCTCGCGTACGGCACGATGGTGCACGTGGCGCTTGCAAGCATCGAGGACAGCGGCGTCGACGGCGAGCTCATCGATCTGCGTAGCATCGTGCCCCTCGATATCGATACGATCGTATCCTCGGTGCGTAAGACTGGCCGTTGCGTGATCGTGCACGAGGCTTCGCGCTTCGGCGGTTTCGGAAGTGAACTGTCCGCGCTGGTGCAGGAGCGCTGTTTCTATTCTTTGCGTGCGCCCATTCAACGCGTGACCGGCTGGGATACACCGTATCCGCATGCCTTCGAGTGGGACTACTTCCCGGGCCCGACACGAGTGAAGGCTGCCCTGCATCGTGTGATGGAGGATTGAAAGGATGAGCCTGTTCGTATTCAAGCTGCCCGACGTCGGCGAAGGCATCGCCGAAGCCGAAATCGCCCAGTGGCATGTCGCGGTGGGCGACAAGATCGACGAGGACCGCACGTTGGTCGACGTCATGACCGATAAGGCGACAGTGGACATGACTTCGCCCGTCTCGGGCGTCGTGACGGCCATTCACGGCGAAGTGGGCGATCGTGTGCCTGTCGGATCGCCACTCGTGGAGATCGAAACCGATGCCGCCGGGACGGCGCCGGCGCCCGTTGCCAAACCGCCGGTATCGCAGCCCGCCGAAGCTAAATCGTCCGCAAAGAAGGCATTGACAACGCCAGGGCCGCAATCCGTACCCCTCGCCGCTCCCGCGACACGCAAGCGCGCCGCGGACATAGGCATTGCGCTGGAAGACGTGAAAGGTACCGGGCCCGAGGGTCGCATCACACCGCAAGATCTCGAACGACATATCGCGCGTTCGACGGGCCAAGCCCCCGCAGCGGCTGCTTCGATGCCGCGTGGCGATATCCGGGAAATCAAGATCATCGGCGTGCGGCGCAAGATTGCCGAGAAGATGCAGGAGGCCAAGCGTCGCATTCCGCACTTCGGCTATGTCGAAGAATTCGATCTCACCGAGCTGGAGTCGCTGCGCCAGGCGCTCAACGCCGAGCACCAGGAATCGCAGCCGAAGCTCACGTTGCTGCCCTTCTTCATGCGCGCGCTGGTGCTGCTTGCACCCGAGTTCCCGCAGATCAACGCACGGTATGACGACGATGCAGGACTCCTGCAGGAATACGACGCGCTCCACATCGGCATTGCGACGCAAACCCAGAATGGCCTCATGGTGCCCGTCGTACATCACGCAGAAACGCTGGATCTATGGGGCAGCGCCCGCGAACTGCTGCGCGTGACTCAGGCCGCGCGCGATGGCAGTGCGAAAAAAGAAGAACTGAGCGGCTCGACGATCACACTCACGAGCCTCGGCACCCTCGGCGGTATCGCGACGATGCCCGTGATCAATCATCCCGAGGTCGCGATCGTCGGGCCCAACAAACTGGTCGAGCGCCCGGTGGTGCGCGATGGGCAGATCGTGGTGAGAAAGATGATGAACGTGTCTTCTGCGTTCGATCACCGCATCGTCGATGGTTACGATGCGGCACAGTTCATCCAGCGAATGAAGCGGTTGTTGGAGAAACCGGCATTACTGTTCGTGCGCTGATCGTCCCGCCGAACTGCATCGCTCTACCCTGCTCACGACGAACGAGAAGATGCCGATCGGGCTGAGGACGTCGAAGCCCCCCGCTGGACTAGCGCTGTTCCAGCGTTGTCTGCTCCGTGGTGCCGGTCGCGCGCTCCGTGGTGCACCCTGCATAGCGTCGTTCGCGGGTGCGAACGGGCGCTGATTCAAGCCGCCGCTCGTTCATAGTCGGACTCGATCGGCCATGCAGCCCCGATGTTCGCGGTGGGCATCGCCCGCGCAGTCGACGGGTCCGCTCCCACTGTGAAGAAAGCCACTTCGTCCTGTAGCTCGCGAGCTTCGCTGGCCATGTTCTTGGCCGCTGCAGAGGCCTGTTCGACCAACGCAGCATTCTGTTGCGTGCATGTGTCCATCGAGCTCACAGCGGTATTGACTTGCTCGATGCCCGCGCTTTGTTCATCGCTGGCCGTGGCGATTCCGGCAATCAGGGTGCTCACCTGCTGAATGCTCTTCACGATATCGGCCAGGGCAGTGCCCGATGCTTCGACCAAAGCGGACCCGGCTTGTACCTTACCGACCGAATCGCCGATCAGCTGCTTGATCTGCCTTGCAGCCACGGCACTGCGCTGCGCCAGATTGCGCACCTCGGAGGCCACCACCGCGAAACCGCGTCCCTGCTCCCCGGCGCGCGCCGCTTCCACCGCAGCATTCAGCGCCAGCAGATTGGTCTGGAAGGCGATCTCGTCGATCACGCCTATGATGTCAGCCATCTTGCGACTGGACGCGCTGATCTCGGAGACGGCGCCGATGGCCTGTTCGACGGTTTTGCCGCCCTGCTCGGCTCGGTGGCACGCTTGTATCGTCAGCTCGTGCGCGAGTCGTGCGTGCTCGGTGTTCTGCCGTACCGCCGCGGTGATCTGCTCCATGCTGGCGGCGGTTTCTTCCAAAGCTGCCGCCTGCTCCTGCGTGCGTTGACTCAGATCGTCCGTACCTCGCTCGCTTTCATCCGCGGCCGTGCGCACCGTGCTTGCGGATTGCTTTACGCGCGTCACCACCTGCGCAAGTTTGTTGTCCAAACCATAGAGGCGATTCAGCAAGCGCGCGAATTCACGGTCCTCCGCGAACGGCTGCAGTACACCAACCTGCCCCGCCGCGATGCGGTCGATGCCACGTGTGAGATCGCCGACCCCCCTCGCGATGCCCGAACACAGGCGAACGGCGAGCGCGATCGCAGCGGCATACACGAGCACCATCAGCCCCAGCACGATCGCCAGCGTGCGTCCGGCCGAGGTCACGCGCATCTCGATCTCCTTGAACAGCTCGCGGGATAGATCGGCATAAAGACCGGTCAATTTGTCATACGCCGCTGTGCCCAAGGCAAACAGCTCTTTGGGCGCAGGCGCCGTCGTCTCCTGGATCAATTGGGCATTCACGGCTGCAGTAAGAGCGCCAGCTTGCGCTATCGCTGACTCGACATCCGACTTGATCCGTTGCGCGATGGCTGGCGACGCATCCGCGGCGCGCAGTGCGCTGGCCTGTAGTTTCTCCAGCTCGTACTGCATCAATGCCATCTCCGCACCGATGCGTACTTGATCGTCTCGGCTGCGGCTTGGCTGGCGGCCAAAAGTATTCGCCAGCCCGCGCACGTTGCCGATAGCCAGTTCGGCGGCAGGTACGTGCAGCACCGCGGCATCCATCAGTGAATAGGTCAACGCGTCGGGATCGAGGATCAGGCCGGAACGATCTGCAGCGAGCGCAGAGATGCCCACCATCTGTTTCAGAAGTTCCGTGTGCTCGACGAAGCTCTCGCGAGTGGTCATGCGGCGGGCATCGTTCACGATATGCTGCCACCGCTCATCGAGTGCGTTCATCGAGTCCTGCAATTGGAAGCGATCGCCGTCGGTCTTCGGCAGTGTTCGCAGCGCGCTCATCAACGGCCGCACTTCGGCTTCCAACTGCTGCAGCTTGGCCTCCGTTGCAGCTGCTTCAGCGTCGCGTTGAATCACGCTCGCCATCAGACCGCGGTGTTTCGCGATAGGGGCCATCAGTGCTTCAATCGCGCCGGCATATTGCAGACCGCGTTGCTCACTGCGCGCGGAATGCAGGCCGGCATAGACATCGCGCGCCAGGAAAGCGGTGAATACCAACCCAGGCAGGGCGAGAGCACAACAAACCAGCAACAACTTCCGGCGGACATCCAGCCGATTGATCCAGGCACGCATGATGATCTCCATGTTCCGTTGCAATGACGCTGCTCCTTGCGTGACTCCGTCCGCCTCCTTGCCAAAGCTCGTCCCTCGACGGTCCAGCTTGCTCGTCGAGTAGGTTTTCGGCAGACAGGAGCAATACTTAAATCGGTTTCAGTGTTTAGCCATTCCTCGGCTGCTAGTAACGCCCTTCCGGTTGCTTCGACCTCCCCCTACTCACCGAAAGCCCCCCACGGGTCCCGCCTTTCGAATGGAATTTGCAATGCCACACGCAGATCTGTCAGTCCAGGACACCCGGAACGGTGGGCTGAGCGACATCTGAGTACCGCTCAGCCACATCGCAGCCGCAAGAGCGGCTAACGCTGCTCGGTCGTCCCTGTCTGGCTCGTGTTCCCGCTCTGATCCGTGGTGTCGGCCGAGGGCTCTGCCTGCATCGGCGCGCCCTGCATGGAATCGTTTGCGGGGGCGGAAGGCGGTGTTGCTTCGCTCAAGCGTCCAGGAGCGCTCTTGCCTGTGGTTGTTTCACTCTGCGGATCGGTGCGCCCACCGAGACCATCCGCGTCACCTGGACCGTTGCCAGCGGTGTTTGCGTCTTCTCTGCCACAGCCTGCCAGCGCAAGCAGCGCGCAAGCGGCCATCGTAGCGAGGCTGGATTTCATGCTCTCCTCCTTAACCGCACAGTGCGCCATATGGCGCGGACCGTGAAGGAAAGCGCAGCACCGATTGTTCCGAGACTTCAAGCCGCGCTCGCCAACATGGGCGCATTCGACTGCGCTACGTCGGCAGCGACCCACGACCGGGCACGGCAATCAGCCACACATGAGTGAGTTCAGGCATCCTCGAGCGTCAGCAGTTCGCTGCCGTCGACAACTTGCTGACCGACTGCAAAGTGCACTTCAGCGACTTTGCCGTCCCGCGGCGCAGCGATTGTGTGCTCCATCTTCATTGCTTCGATCACCATGAGCGGTTGATCGCGTTTGACCACGTCGCCGTTCTTCACGAGCACCGCAACGACTGCACCGGGCATGGGCGCAATCAAGTGGCCAGCACTGCGATCCTGACGAGCCGCGCGTACCAGTGGATCGTCCAGCGTAAGGCGCCACAGACGGCCCTCGTCGAACAGCGTGACCGTGCCTTCATTGACGAGCACCGTCAATCGTACCCGCACACCGTCTACGGTTGCCGAGAGCGTGTCTCCTTGCAGCTCCGCACCGGTGACGCTGATCGTATCGCCAGCCGTGGTTTCGATTTCATAGCCATTGCGACGGAACGTCACCGCGACGGTGTGATCGCTCTCGCCTTGAGTCATTCGCACCATCTGACTGTGCGCTGCATTCATGCGCCAACCGGTCACGGTACGCCACGGTGAATGCACGTCCCCTGAGACGGTTTCTAGCGATGCGTCTGGCTTCAAGATCAGCGCGACGACGGAGAGTGCAAGAAGCTTCAAGGGCAAGGCCGGCGTGGTGAGCGCAAGCTGCTCGCGATGACGTTCGATGAAACCGGTATCGATCTGCACCTTCTCGAACTCGGGATGGGAAGCAATCGACCGTAGGAATGGAATGTTCGTCGTTACGCCCGCGACTTCGTAGGAAGCCAATGCCTGACGCAGATGGCGCAAAGCGACCGTGCGATCTTCGCCCCAGGTGATCAGCTTCGCGATCATTGGGTCGTAGTACATGCTGATCTGATCGCCCGCACGCACACCCGTATCGATGCGCACGTGCTGACCTTCTGCGGGCAGCCCGACGTGATTCAACCGACCGATGGCCGGTAGGAAGCCGCGCTCCGGATCTTCTGCGTAGATGCGAGCTTCGAATGCATGACCACGACGCGACAACTCGGCTTGCGCCTTCGGGAGCTTCTCGCCAGCCGCCACTCGCAACTGCCATTCGACGAGATCGATACCCGTGATCATCTCCGTCACCGGATGCTCGACCTGCAGACGCGTGTTCATCTCGATGAAGTAGAAGGCGCCATCCTCGTAGAGGAACTCGACCGTGCCCGCACCCACGTAGCTCACTGCCTTCGCAGCAGCCACAGCCGCTTCGCCGATGCGCCTGCGCACCTCGCCAGACAAGCCGGGAGCAGGCGCCTCTTCTATGACTTTCTGGTGGCGGCGCTGAATCGAGCAGTCGCGCTCGAAGATGTACACACAGTTACCGTGCGTATCGGCAAATACCTGGATCTCGACGTGACGAGGCCGCGTCAAGTACTTCTCGAGCAGCAACTGGTCATCACCGAATGCCGCCTTCGATTCGCGCTTGGCGCCCGTCACTGCATCGGTGACTTCCCGTGCATCGCGAACCACGCGCATGCCTTTGCCGCCGCCGCCGGCAGATGCCTTCACCAACACGGGATAACCGATCTTCTCGGCCTCACGGGTCAGCGTCTCGATGTCCTGCGCTTCGCCGTGATAGCCCGGGACGAGCGGCACCGCCGCGCCGCTCATGAGGCGTTTCGATTCGGACTTCGAGCCCATTGCCTTGATAGCGCCGATCGGCGGGCCGATGAAAACGATGCCTGCCTCCGCGCATGCAGTTGCGAAGCCCGCGTTCTCGGATAAGAAGCCGTAGCCTGGATGAATGGCTTGTGCACCCGTGTGCTGGGCCGCTTCGAGAAGTTTCTCGCCTCGAAGATAGCTTTCAGCTGCAGGCGCAGGACCGATACAAACCGCCTCATCGGCCATCGACACATGCAACGCATTCGCATCTGCTTCCGAAAACACGGCCACGGTGCCAATACCGAGACGGCGCGCCGTCTTGATCACGCGCACCGCAATCTCGCCACGATTGGCAATCAGAATCTTGCTGAACATACCGTCACATCCTGAACACGCCGAAACGTGTCGCCTCGATGGGCGCATTCAGCGCGGCGGACAATCCGAGAGCCAAAACCATCCGCGTGTCCACGGGATCGATGATTCCGTCGTCCCACAGGCGCGCGCTCGCGTAGTACGGATGACCTTGCGTTTCGTACTGCTTGCGAATCGGTTCCTTCAACGCTGTTTCCTCCGCGACCTCGAGCTTCGTGCCCTTGGCTTCGAGCGCATCGCGGCGCACTTGCGCAAGCACGTTCGCCGCTTGCTCCCCACCCATCACTGAGATTCGTGCGTTGGGCCACATCCACAGAAACCGCGGGGAGTACGCGCGCCCGCACATGCCGTAGTTACCCGCACCGAACGAGCCGCCGATGATGACCGTGAACTTCGGCACCTTCGCGCACGCGACGGCGGTCACGAGCTTCGCACCGTCTTTGGCAATTCCGCCCGCCTCGTACTTGCGGCCCACCATGAAGCCGGTGATGTTCTGCAGGAAGATGAGCGGAATGCCGCGTTGGCAGCACAGCTCGATGAAGTGCGCCCCCTTCAGGGCCGATTCGCTGAACAAAATGCCATTGTTGGCAATGATGCCGACGGGGTAACCGAAGATAAGCGCGAAGCCGCACACGAGCGTCGTACCGTATAGCTGTTTGAATTCATCGAAGCGGCTGCCGTCGACGATGCGCGCGATGACTTCCCGAACCTCGAACGGCTTGCGTGCGTCCGCGGGAATGACCCCGTACAGCTCTTCGGGATCGTAGAGCGGCGCTTCAGGCGCTCGCAGGTCGAGCGATACCGACTTCGGGCGATTCAAGTTCCCCACGATGCGCCGTGCGAGTGCGAGTGCATGAGCATCGTCGAGTGCGTAGTGGTCCGTGACGCCTGAAGTCCGCGAGTGCACATCTGCACCCCCGAGATCTTCAGCAGAAACCACCTCCCCCGTTGCGGCGCGTACTAGCGGCGGGCCGCCCAGGAAGATCGTGCCTTGGTTCTTCACGATCACTGCTTCGTCGGACATCGCAGGCACGTACGCACCGCCTGCGGTGCAGCTACCCATGACCACTGCGATCTGCGGTATACCCGCCGCGGATAGATTCGCCTGATTGAAGAAGATGCGGCCGAAGTGGTCACGATCTGGGAACACCTCGTCCTGCTTCGGTAGGAACGCCCCCCCACTGTCGACGAGATAGATGCACGGCAGGTTGTTCTGTGCTGCGATCTCCTGCGCACGCAGATGCTTCTTAACCGTAAGCGGGTAATACGTACCGCCTTTGACGGTCGCATCGTTCGCAACGATCACGCACTCGCGCCCAGATACACGCCCGATCCCCGTGATGATGCCAGCGGCAGGGACATCGTCGTCATACACCCCATACGCCGCGAACTGCGACAGCTCGAGGAAAGCGGTGCCGAGATCCGTGAGTTGGTTGATGCGCTCACGCGGCAGCAACTTACCGCGGGAGGTGTGACGCGCCCTCGCCTGCACGCCCCCGCCGAGCATCACCTGCTGGACCTTCGTCCGCAGATCGCTCACGAGCTCTTGCATCGCAGCAGCGTTCGGTCCGGCCGTAGCGGCGGACAGTTTGGATTCGATGACGGACATCTTTCGCGTTGCCTCGATCGCCGTATTGTCCGAAAATGCTACATCGCTACCCGACGGAGCACCATGCCTATGTCTGCGCTGGACAACTGCGATTTCGACTTCGGCTTGGGTGACGAGCTCGACGAAGTGCGACATCAGACACGCCGCTTCGCTCGCGAACAGATTGCGCCCATTGCGGCCGACATCGATCGGTCCAACGAATTTCCTCGACAGCTCTGGCCGCAACTCGGGCACCAAGGTCTGCTCGGCATCACGGTCCCGGAGCGATGGGGCGGCGCCGATCTCGGCTATCTCGCACATGTGGTCGTCATGGAGGAAATCTCCCGCGCTTCGGCCTCGATGGGGCTGTCCTACGGCGCGCACTCCAATCTCTGCGTGAACCAGCTACGGCTGAACGGTAACGACCATCAGCGCGACAACTATCTACCCAAGCTAGTGAGCGGCGAGCATGTCGGAGCGCTCGCGATGTCGGAGCCCGGATCTGGCTCGGACGTGGTCTCGATGCAGCTGCGAGCCGAACGCAAGAACAACGGGTACGAACTCACAGGGCGCAAGATGTGGATCACGAACGGTCCGGACGC
>CBJNAT010000054.1:0-9508 GCA_966434585.1 uncultured Gammaproteobacteria bacterium
CTTCGCGTCGTAGCGAAAGCCGAACGCCGCCACGCTGGGCGGCTCGCGTTGATATTGATCCGGCAATCCGAATGCCTCGAAGGGAAAGCCACGCGCCCAATCGAGGTGATGGCCAATGAGATGAGACTTCGGGTTTACGCTCGTGAGCCCGTGCGCTGCCACCATGCCCGGCGGAATGGAGTAGCGTTGTCGCAAGAACGCCGTGAGATTGCGGCCGGCGAGCAATTGCGCCTCCGTGATGGGTAACGCGCGACCGCCGTTCCAACGCGTTTCGAAGCACACGCCGAGCATGGCGCTGTTCAGATTGAGGTAATAACGATCATCGTGCGCCCATACGCCGTGGCCGGCGTGGTGCGCTCGGGTGTCGTCACGAACGATGCGATACACGCGCCCGAAGCGATCGATCACGTAGTTGTAAAGCTTCAATCGCTGCACGTAACGCAACAGCCCGCGCGAACTATTGCGGATGTTCGTGCTGAACTCCGCCTCTAGCGGCCAGAGATCGCTTTCGGAGGTGTGCATGAGAATGCCCACCGGCCGTGTTTCTGTTGCGATCGGCTCGGCGCGATCGGCACCGAACACGAAAAACTGACGTGCCTCGCCGTCGATCTCGAAGCCCGTTTCAACGCGCAGACCGTTGCTGTAGAGCTCCCAACCTTCTGCTTTGTCGACGAGCCAGATGTTCGCGTTCAGTTCATGGGCAGCGGGCGGCGCTATCGATTCGGCTGCGGCAAGCGGACGTTGGTGCTCCTCCGCGCGCGTGGGCTGGGGAGATGTGAGTGGCAATGGAATCGAAGCACTCGCGTGCGGCCGTGGAGTATCCGCATGTGCCAGACCGGTTTTTGCAAGTTGTGCGGCGATGTCATCCAACTCGCGAGCTGCAAACAGGGCGACCGCAGTACCCAACACACCGAATAGTGCGAGTGCAACGAGCCGCGTGCGAGCGAGCGACTGCAACAGCTCGTCGTGAAGACGAGCCGCACGTCCAGTGCCGTCCACACGCAAGTAACGTTGCAAGGTTGCGAAGCAGATCGCGCGTGCGAGCCAGCGCCTGACCTGCGGCAACGGTACCCATCGCAGTGCACGTTCGCTATCAGGGTGCAGATTCAGGGACGTGCGGAGGTACTTCAGCTTATCAACGGGATCCTCGATGCCGTCATTGATCGCGGTGAGCGCATCGACGAATTCGCTACAGCTGCGTTCGGGCGCAATACGCGCGCCTTCCCGCATCACTTTCGAGGCTCCTATCATCCCGAGCATCCGCCGTTGAGTCGCCGGCGAGTATAGCCAGCGCCTTCGCAGCGGCTCTCCCCGCAAACCCCGAGGTTACTGAGGGCGTTTGACTTACAAGGTGTGCCTCACGCTCGCTGCAGTGACGAGGTGAATCGCGTTGTAAGCGCCGCTACTGTTACGTGCCGACGCTGTACGTGGGAGCGATCGATGCAGCGGCTTCTGCCGCTGCATCGAGCTACTCGGAAGAACTCACTGCGAGTCGACAGTGACTGAACGGAGGTAGTCGCGAAACTTGCTGCCGAGTTGTTCGTGCTTGAGCGCGTACTCGACTGTGGCCTGCAGATACCCCAGCTTGCTGCCGCAGTCGTAGCGGCGACCTTCGAACTCATACGCGTACACGGCTTCCTCGGCGAGGAGGTCCGCAATGGCATCGGTCAGCTGGATCTCGCCGCCCGCACCGCGCCCAGTGCGTTCGAGCTTGTCGAAGATTCGCGGCGTGAGCACGTAGCGACCGACGACGGCCAGCGTCGAGGGCGCATTGCTCGGACGAGGCTTCTCGACAATGTGTTTGACGCGGCTTACGCGACCGTTGCGTTGTTCCGTCGCGACGATGCCGTATTTGTCCGTTTCGCTCGCAGGGACCGTCTCGACACCCAGCACGCTACCGCCCTGTTCCGCAAACACGGTAGCCA
This sequence comes from uncultured Gammaproteobacteria bacterium, assembly GCA_966434585.1. Classification (GTDB taxonomy): domain Bacteria; phylum Pseudomonadota; class Gammaproteobacteria; order Steroidobacterales; family Steroidobacteraceae; genus DATELY01. The sequence goes on from CBJNAT010000054.1 coordinate 1,926, forward strand.
TTTGCCGCAGGCACGCCGTGGGAGCATCGATGAGATCGTCCGCCAGATGAATCATGAACGGTTCGTCCCCGACCACCGGGCGGGCACACAGCACCGCGTGACCCAGACCGAGCGGCGACGGTTGACGGATGTATATGCAGCTGGCCCACGACGGCACGATGTCCTTGAGCGCTTGCAGCAAATCCTTCTTGCCCTGTGCCTCGAGTGCTTCCTCGAGCTCGATATCGGTGTCGAAGTGATCTTCGATCGCACGCTTCGAGCTGCCCGTGATGAACACCAGCTTGCGTGCGCCCGCGGCCAGCGCCTCTTCTGCCGCATATTGAATCAGCGGCTTATCGACGATGGGGAGCATCTCCTTGGGACTTGCTTTGGTGGCCGGCAGAAACCGGGTGCCACGACCGGCAACGGGGAACACGGCAGTTCGAATCTCGCGCGACTGGCTCACTCAGATCCCTCCATAAATGGTGTGCGGGATCATAACGCAGTCACGGAACCGATCCGTTCTCGCATGTGGCAGACCTGTGACGCGAATCATGCCGGACGGCCAAGCGGGCACCCGCGCCAAGCAGCCGCCGCCGGCAACAGGCTGTATGCGCGACGGCACACAGCCTGTTCCGAACGGAGCCGTCAGTTCGTCTTTTTCGTAGCGTCGCTCCCATCCAAGCGGATGTTGGCGCGGTTCTGCTCGAGGACCTTCTGGCCGATGCCCTTCACTTTCAGGAGATCGCTTGGGCTCTTGAACGCACCGTTTTTCTCGCGGTAAGCAACGATCGCTTCAGCGCGCGACTTGCCGATGCCATCGAGCTCCTTGGCGATCGTCGCGGCGTCAGCTTTGTTGATGTCGACAGGACCGGCCCAGGCGAAGACCGGGATGAGGCTGGCGATCAGCGCCTGCACGGCGCGGCGGGTTTGAAACGAACGTCGAGTTGGGGTAGACACTTGCATTCTCCTTGAGGTCTTTTTGCTTCCATGCGGCTGCATGCCGCAGCAGCGATATCGTCGCGGGTCTATGCACAGCAGCGCCAGCTGCATAACTGGCGAATTCGTGGAGAAATGCGCGGATGTTGACCTAGCAGCCTGTCGGACTTAGGAATGATCTACTGCGGCGACATCTAATCGGTCCATTTTTCCGATCCTTTTCGTTGAATAGCTACGGCTATTCGCCTCAAACGATCGAAAAACTGTCCTCGATTAGCTGCCGTCCTCGCGACGATCACTAGGTCCGACAGGCTGCTAGTTGTCAGGAAGTGACTTGCGGGCGTTCGTCCGTGCGGACCGCGCTTGCACGGGCGCGCGATTCGGCGAGCCGCAAAGCTCGGCGCAGGCGCCCTCGTTCGCCGAGCAATTCGGCGACCCAACGTACGCGCCAAGACATGCCAGCGAGCAAGCCCAGGACGAAAACCACGACGAGCACGAGCCCGAGGGGCGCGCTCGATCGAACGAACGCAAGATTGATCTCCACCAGCTGGGGATTCAGTGCGGTGATCACAAGCGCCAGGAACGCCGCAAGAAAGATCGTGAGAGAGAACAGTACGCGCATGAGCGTGACGATACGAGCATCAAGCCGCGACTGCCAGAGCTCGAAAAGAGACCGACACCGTCGGCGCCGGGGAACTGATCAGCAATCAGTCTCTGATGGGCAGATCGGCGCCGGCATCCACCCGTTCGCGCAGGTCCTTACCCGGCTTGAAATGCGGCACGTATTTGCCGGATAGAGCAACCGTTTCGCCGGTCTTGGGATTGCGGCCTTGTCGCGGCGGGCGGAAGTGCAACGAAAAACTGCCGAACCCGCGGATCTCTATACGCTCACCTTGCGCGAGTGCATCGCTCATGATTTCGAGGATCTGCTTGACCGCAAGCTCGACGTCCTTGGCAGGCAGATGCTTCTGCTTGGCTGCGATGAGTTCGATCAATTCCGACTTGGTCATGAGCAGGCCCGTTCTTGTTATTGGGCTGTAGGCTGTAGGCTGTAGGCTGTAGCCAGAAAGAAGAGCTTGTCTCCCTTCCGACCTACAGCCTAGAGCCTACAGCCTACAGCCTCACTCATCAGCCGCCGTCCTGGCCTCCGATGTGCTCTTTCAGCAGATCGCCCAGGCTCGTGCCTGTCGAAGAGTCGCCGGTGCGATAGTTCTGCATCGCTTCAGCTTCTTCGTGCATTTCCTTCGCCTTGATCGACAGCGCGATGGTGCGGCCCTTGCGGTCCACGCCCGTGAACTTCGCTTCGACTTCGTCGTCGACCTTCAGGATCGTACGAGCATCTTCCACGCGGTCACGCGACAGCTCGGAGGCACGCAGGTGGCCTTCGACACCACCGCCGAGATCGATGATGGCGCCCTTGGCATCGACTTCGCGCACCTTGCCGATGACGATCGTGCCCTTCGGGTGCTCGGCGATCCAGGTCGAGAACGGATCCTTAGCCAGCTGCTTGATGCCGAGCGAAATGCGCTCGCGCTCCGGATCGATCGACAGCACCATGGCTTCCAGCGTCTGGCCCTTCTGGTAGCTGCGCACAGCTTCTTCGCCGGGCACATCCCAGGAGATGTCCGAGAGGTGCACGAGGCCATCGATGCCCCCGTTCAAGCCGATGAAGATGCCGAAATCGGTGATGGACTTGATCTGGCCTGCAACGCGATCGCCGCGGTTGTAACTATCCGAGAATTCCTTCCACGGATTCGCCTTGCACTGCTTGATGCCGAGGGAAATACGACGGCGCTCTTCGTCGATGTCGAGCACCATGACCTCTACTTCCTGGCCGATGTGCACCACCTTCGAGGGATTGACGTTCTTGTTCGTCCAATCCATTTCGGACACGTGCACCAAGCCTTCCACACCCTCTTCGATTTCGACGAAGCAGCCGTAGTCGGCGATGTTGGTGACCTTGCCGAACAGACGCGTGCCGGTCGGATAACGACGACCAATCTGCTGCCACGGATCGTTGCCCAGTTGCTTGATGCCCAACGACACACGCTGGCGCTCGCGATCGAACTTCAAGATGCGCACGTCGATCTCGTCGCCCACGTTGACCACTTCGGACGGATGCTTGACGCGCTTCCAGGCCATATCCGTGATGTGGAGCAGGCCGTCGATGCCGCCCAGATCCACGAATGCACCGTAGTCCGTGAGGTTCTTGACCGTGCCGCGCACGACCACCCCTTCCTGCAGCTTCTCGAGCAGCTCGGTGCGCTCGGCGCTGTATTCCTGCTCCACCACTGCACGACGAGAAACCACAACGTTGTTGCGCTTCTGATCGAGCTTGATGACTTTGAACTCGAGGACCTTGCCTTCGAGATACGACGGATCGCGCACGGGGCGCACGTCCACGAGCGAACCGGGGAGGAACGCGCGGACGAAGTCGATCTCGACGGTGAAGCCGCCCTTCACGCGGCCATTGATGATGCCCTTGACGATTTCCTGCTTCTCGAATGCCTCTTCCAGGCGCGACCACGTGCGGGCACGCTTGGCCTTTTCGCGGGAGAGACGGGTTTCGCCCGAGCCATCCTCGACGCTGTCCAGTGCGACTTCGACGTCGTCACCGACATTTACTTCCACTTCGCCACGTTCGTTCTTGAACTGCTCCAGCGGGATCACCGCTTCGCTCTTCAAGCCGGCGTTGACGAGGACCACATCAGGACCGATATCCACGACGCGACCCATGAGGATGGAGCCGGGCTTGAATTTTTGGGCGCCCAGGCTTTCTTCGAGCATCTGCGCAAAACTTTCTGACATGCGTACTTCCCGGGTCACTCGACCCGTTGTCCCAAGCACCGTCCTGGCAACCCGGGGTTGTTGTGAAAAGCCGCGCATCCCACGCGGCACCAATGCGAACAGCTCGGGATCGCTCGAGCCCGCAGCCAAAAACATTCATCGTGGAGACAGAAGCTGCGGTCGGTGCCGCTCGGGCTTGTCAAGGCCAGCGCGAGCGAGCCAAGGTCAACACCTGCACTACGACCTGGTCGATGGTCATGGCGGTGGAGTCCACGTGCACGGCATCGGCGGCTGGCTTGAGCGGAGAGACCGGGCGAGTTGAGTCACGCCGATCGCGCTCGGCGATCTCCAGCGAAAGGGCGGCAAGGCTAACACCCATGCCCTTATCCTTCAACTGCTTATAGCGACGTTTCGCACGCTCTTCAGCAGAAGCCGTAAGGAAGATTTTGAGCTCAGCGGCAGGGAAAATGACTGTGCCCATGTCGCGTCCGTCGGCCACCAACCCGGGGGGGCGAGCGAAGGCTCTCTGCCGTTCCAGCAACGCCGTTCGGACAGCGGGCATCGCCGCGACCCGAGAAGCGCCCTCACCCACCTTTTCGGTGCGAATCGCTGCGCTGACTTCGACGCCGCGCAGGAAGATCTGTTCTTCGCCATGGGCATCCATCGAGAACATGATGTCGAGATTGGCAGCCGCTTGCGCATGAGCCTGCTCATCGTCAGCAGCCAAACCGGCCTGCTCACCTGCGTACGCAACCAAGCGATACAAGGCGCCGCTGTCCAGCAGATGCCAATCCAGTGCGGCCGCGACTCGCCGTGAGATCGTGCCCTTGCCCGAGCCACTCGGCCCATCGATGGTGATGATCGGCACAACCAATGTCAGGGCCGCTCCTCGACCTGCAAACCGCAACCCCCAGCTACCTGAACGAAGCCCGGGAAGGAAGTGGCCACGTTTGCCACATCGAGGATCTCGATCGGGGCGGCGGCACGGGTGCTCGCGATGGTGAAGGACATGGCAATCCTGTGGTCGCCGTCGCTATCGATGATGCCACCGGTGAAGGCGGGTCCTTCCGGCTTGCCTTGGATTCGCATGCCGTCCGGCAACACCTCGGCATCCACTCCCAACGCATGCAGACCGTCCGCCATCACCTGGATGCGGTCGCTCTCCTTCACTCGTAGCTCTTCCGCGCCGGTCACCACGGTCTCGCCGCGCGCGCAGGCTGCGGCCACGAAGATGGCCGGGAATTCGTCGATGGCGAGCGGCACGAGCTGCTGCGGAATCACAGCACCCTGTAGCTCGCAGGGGTGCACTTCGATATCCGCGACCGGTTCGGCGCCGGCGGTACGGTGATTCACGAGCCGCAGATCGGCGCCCATGAGCGCGAGGATGTCGAGTAAGCCGGTGCGTGTTGGATTAACGCCTACGTTCCTGATGGTCAGCACGCTTTTCGCTGCGATGCAGCCTGCGACGATGAAAAAAGCCGACGAGGAAAAGTCCCCCGGCACTTCGAACGAGCACGCTTGCAGGCGTTGCGGCGGCGTGAGCGTGACTTGCCGCCTTGCGGAATCGAGCTGACAACCCATGCCGAGCAGCATGCGCTCGGTGTGGTCGCGAGTGGCCGCCGGTTCGATCACCGTGGTCACCCCTTCCGCATACAGGCCCGCGAGCAGCACAGCAGATTTCACCTGAGCACTCGCGACCGGCAGTTCGTACCGCATACCACGCAGCTTGGCGCCGCCCTTGATGCGCACCGGCGGCTTGCCGCCCAACGTCTCGATCTGCGCACCCATCATTCGCAAGGGGGCGGCAGCGCGCTCCATCGGGCGCTTCATCAGGGACGAGTCGCCGATCAATTCGCTGTCAAAGGATTGGCCCGACAGCAGGCCCGTCATCAGCCGCATCGCCGTGCCGGAATTGCCCATATCGAGAACGTGGGGTGCTTTCTTGAGACCGCGCAGTCCCACGCCCTGCACGCGCACAGCCTGCGGGCCGGTCTGTTCGATCGGCACGCCGAGCGCACGCATGGCTTTCATGGTCGACAGGCAATCCTCGCTCTCGAGAAAGCCCCTCACTTCGGTGATGCCGTCGGCGACGCCACCCAACATTAATGCACGGTGGGAAATCGACTTGTCCCCGGGAACACGCAGCTCGCCAGCCACGTGAGGGACGGGTTCAACCAGATATCGGGGCATGAATCGGCAGTTAGCGGTTGGGGGTTGGCGCTGGGTCTGCTAAGGCCCGCTGCAGGGCCGCGAGCATACGCGCATTCTGGGGTGGCGTGCCGATGGTGATGCGCAGGTGCTCGGGAAGGCCGTAGCCGCCGACGGGCCGCACGATCACGCCCTGCTTCAGCAACGCTTCGTACACGACTGCTGCAGGTCGGCCGACGTTCACGAGCAGAAAATTGCCTTGGGACGGCAGGTATTGCAGGCCCAGCATCATAAGACCCTCACGCACTTGTTGGAGGCCCGCGGTGTTGCACGCGAGCGTCGCACGCAGATGCGCTTCGTCCTCCAGCGCGGCTTCGGCCGCGGCGAGCGCCACCGAGTTCACGTTGAAGGGTTGGCGCACGCGGTTGAGCATGTCAGCAACTTGCGGATGGGACAGTGCGTACCCGACACGAAGACCCGCAAGCCCGTAAGCCTTGGAGAATGTGCGAGTGACCACGAGGTGCGGATACTTCTCCAGCCATCGATCCGCAGACTCGTAACTCGCGTGGGTAGCGTATTCGACATAGGCCTCATCGACCACAACGACCACTTCCCGGGGCACGTCGGCGATGAACCGCTCGAGCGACGATCCATCCACCCAGTTTCCGGTCGGGTTGTTTGGATTCGCGATGAAGACGATGCGAGTCTTCGGGCCGATCAGCGCATGCATGGCGTCTAGATCGTGTCCGTAGGCCTGCAAATGCGCTGGGTCCAGCGCGGCAGCTTCGCGGCCGATCGCGCCGGTCGCGCGCACGGCGAGCGGGTAGATCGCGAAGCAGTACTGCGAATAAACAGCTTCGGCGCCCGGTTCGAGAAAGGTTTCCGCCAGTATCACGAGCAGATCGTTCGAGCCATTGCCGAGGGTGATGCACGAGGAATCGCAGTGATGTTTTCTCGCAAGCGCGCCCTTCAGAGAGAACCCGCTGCCGTCCGGATACAGACCAACGTCTTTTATGGCTGCTGTGACTGCGGCGCGAGCACGCGAACCACAACCCAACGGGTTCTCGTTCGAGGCAAGCTTGACGCTGTCGGTAATGCCGTACTCGCGCTCGAGTTCTTCGAGCGGCTTGCCGGGAACGTAGGGTGCGAGAGAACGAACGGCTGCGGTTGGAATGGGCATGTGAGGGCTTGGGACCTGGGACCTGGGGCCTGGGAAAAGGAGCGCGGTCGGTAACTCTACCCCACGCCCCAAGCCCCGGGTCCCATACCCATCAGACAATCGCCACGGGATAACTTCCCAAAACGCGCACCAACGATGAGACCTTCTTCAACTCATCCAACGCAGTCTTGAGCGGCTCGGTTTCCGCGTGCCCCTCCACGTCGACGAAGAACAAGTAGTCCCATTTACGTTTGTGCGACGGGCGCGATTCGATGCGCGTCATGCTGATGCGGTGACGCGCGAGCGGCTCGAGCAGGCGGTACAACGCACCGGGCGACTGCGTGTCGCCCGCAGACATCATCAATGTCGTGCGATCTTTCCCACCGCTCGGACCGAACAGCTTGCGGCCGAGCACGAAAAATCGCGTCGTATTGTCGGGGCGATCTTCGATCTCCCGACAGATGATGTTGAGCTCGTACACCTGGGCCGCTGTTTCGCCGGCAATGGCTGCGGTGCCGGTTGCGGCCACAGTGGTTGCTTTGGCGATCGGTGCCCAGGAAGCACAATCCGC
>CBJNAT010000055.1:0-9506 GCA_966434585.1 uncultured Gammaproteobacteria bacterium
CGGATAAGCAATGTCCGTGCGCTGCTCGCGCTTCTCCTGCGTCGATAGGTCGAAGCGCCGATCGCGCTGGCGCAGTAACTCGTCGCGTAGCTGGCCGTCCTGGGTAAAACCCATCATCAAGAGCGGTGTGCCGACCGGCAGCGCATGGCCGCTATCGGTATGCCAGGTGTGCCATGTCTTGCCGTACGTGGAGGCGATCTGCTCCATCAGCTCGTGCTCGGCGAGTTCAGGAATGCCCGGGGCGATCAGCGATCCCGAGCGCACCTCATGGACGTGGCTGTGCCAGAGATGCTTCTCCTCTCGCGGCAGCTTCTCGAAGAGAGTGCGCGAGACGATGTACTCCACACCCATGAGCTTCGCATCGTCGCCGTTGCCGTCGAAGATCACGCATTGAATGAGATCTTCGTTGAGGTGGCCGCAGTAGTGATGCGCTTCCATCTGGCCGTCCATGCGCCCGTTGTAGAAGTGAAAGCCGTCGAGGTACGCGTTGAGCTTGCCGAGCGGGGCCTTGTCCTGCAGCACGTTTGCGCCCGCCTCCAACGTTTCGGTCTTGGCGGACTTCTCGGCTCCGGGGGGCGATACGTTGGACGGTGTGTTCTCGCCGCCGCACGCCACCAACAGAATTGCAATCAAGAGGGATGATTCACGTCGCGGCCACCTCGTCCCCGAATTCCTGCACCACATACCGAGACCACTCGATCTGCGGTGAGAAAAAGCTCGGCGACAGGCCGGCTTTGAGCCGCAGGTGTTTCACAAACTCATCGGGGGTCGGTAACTGTTCCCACACCGCCGGCAGAAAGGTCGCGCGGTGCGCGCCGAACTCCAACACGAGTCCGTCGATGTGCGGACGCAATGTGTCGAGCAACTCGGCCTCACTGCCAACCAGGAAGCGCTCGGGCGGTGACAAGACCGAAATATGCACATCGATGTCCACCCACTCTGCGGCCGTGAGCGAGGGGAAGCGTGGATCGCCAAATGCCGACGCGCGGGCGTTGCGCCATGTGTCCTCCGCAAGCGGCAGCCGTGCTTCTAGAGAGCCGCAACACCCGCGCAGCTCGCTCGTAGATCGCTCTCGCAAGGTAACGAAGGATGCCCCGGGCGCGCGCAGCGAGGAATGCTCGATCCACCGAGAGAAGCCGCCCTGCAGACCGCCGTTCAATGCCTGCTCGATCGACTCGCGTGCGATCGCGATGAGCTCGGCCTGCGCGATGCGAGTCAGTTCAGTGAAGCGCGTAGGCGCCATACCCAACGACACGTGCTTTGTCTCCTGCGGTATCGCCTGAATTCAGCCGCGCGATCTCATGTACCTGCAAACCTTTCACGTTCGCCGCGGTGAGAACCGCGTTGATGGGCAACGCCCCACACGCCTCTTCGGGTTGCAACGTGGCTGTGCGGTTCAGGATCTTGGTGCTCGTCTGTGCATCCATACGCTGCGCCTGGCTGTAGGTCAGGTAGTGACTGAGGTCCGAGCTCGCCACGATCAAGGTGCACGCGTCGCCCCACAGCCCATCGAGGACGCGCGCAACGTGTGCCGCCGTAGCCGCGCCGGTGACCAGGGGCACGAGCGTGAAGTCCTTCAGTGCGACCTGCAGAAAGGGCAGATGCACTTCGAGACTGTGCTCCATGGCGTGCGGCGCGTCACTGGCGAGCACTTCGCCGTTCCCTACCAGATCGCGAATCGTCTGATGGTCGAGAGGGATTTCACCGAGCGGTGTTGCGAAGACTTCTACCTGCGGTACGGCCACGCCTTCGAAATACACGCGATGGCTCGGCCCCACCAACACCACGCGCCGAATAGCATCGCGCCGCGACTCGATGTACTTGTACGCCGCAGCCGCCACGGCTCCGGAGTAAATGTAGCCTGCATGCGGTGCGATCAGCGCTTTCACGGCTTCTGAACTCACGCCCTTAGGCAGAGGCGCGTCTGCGAGCAGCTGCGCGACATCGTCCTGCAGCGCCGAGGGTTCTGCCGAATAGAATAGACCTGCGACTGCGGGATTTCTGACGCTTGTATTTGTCGATCTGAAGACCATGATGAAGGCACCTGCACGTGCTGCGCGTATGGCGCCTATTGTCGTGGCGACGACTTCACATCCAACTCAGTACTTTCACCCCGTCGCGGATGGCCGAGTGCAATGCGACGTGTGTCCCCGCGCGTGCAAGATGCACGAAGGACAGCGTGGCTTGTGCTTCGTACGGGGTGTCGAGCAAGGCGAAGTGCGCCTGTTCACGTATGGGCGCTCGAGCGGGTTTTGCGTCGATCCCATTGAGAAGAAACCGCTGAATCACTTCCTGCCGGGCAGCGCCGTGCTGTCGTTCGGCACCGCCGGCTGCAATCTCGCCTGCAAGTTCTGTCAGAACTGGGACATGAGCAAATCACGCGAGATGGACACGCTACAGGACGAGGCGAGTCCGGCACAGCTCGCGGCTGCCGCTGAGCGCCTGCACTGCGCGAGTGTGGCGTACACCTACAACGATCCGGTCATCTTCATGGAGTACGCCATGGATGTGGCCGATGCGTGTCGCGAACGCGGCATCAAAAACGTTGCCGTCACCGCCGGCTACATGTGCGATGCGCCGCGTCGCGAGTTCTATTCCCACATGGATGCGGCGAATGTCGATTTGAAAGGCTTCACCGAATCGTTCTACCGCAAGATCTGCGGGGCCGAGCTCGGCAACGTGCTGGAAACGCTCGAGTATCTGAAGCGCGAGACGCGGGTCTGGTTCGAGATCACCACGCTCTTGATCCCTGGCGAAAATGATTCGGACGACGAGCTGCACGCGATGACGCAGTGGATCATGGACAAGCTCGGGCCGGACGTTCCGCTGCACTTCACCGCCTTTCATCCCGACTGGAAGATGCGGGACAAACCACCAACCCCGCCCGCGACGCTCACGCGCGCACGAGCGATCGCCCTCGCGAATGGGCTACACCACGTGTACACGGGCAACGTGCACGATGCGGCAGGCGCGAGCACGTACTGCCCCGGGTGCAAGGCGCGCGTCATCGAGCGGGATTGGTATGAGATTGGGGAATATGAGTTGGATGCGGCAGGTGCGTGCGTGAAGTGCGGCACGCAACTGCCAGGGGTGTTTGCGGGTGTCGCGGGGCAGTGGGGGAGGAAGAGGGTGCCGGTGAGGCTGGCAAGCTCGGAAGTCGGCTAGTCTGCTAGCCAGAGTGGAAAGCGCTTACTTCTGGCTAGCCGACTAGCCGACTGTCTTCCCACTTCCGCTCTCAAAACCTCCACGCCCCCGTCAACCAGTACGCGCTCGCGTCCGCGTCATTCGGTACGTTCACTTCCTCGTACTCGACCTTCAGTGCAAGGCGCTGGAACACCGTGGCGCCAATGCCTGCGCCCCAGATCCAGTCTTCTTCGCTGCTCTCGCCATCGAGATCGGGATCGTCGAGATCGACGCTCACGTCGACGTCGTAGAACAAGTAGCCCACTTTGCCGGTCAGCTCGACAGGCCCGATGGGCAGGATGCCGACGACGTAAGGTGCGATGCCGCTGAACTCGAGGGTGTAATCGCCATCGCTGCCATTTGCGGTGAACTCGTCCTGCACGCGGCCGAAGTCGATGTAGTCCAACTCCACGGCCAACCAGGGCATGAAGCGGTAGCCTGCGAAGATCTTCCACGCATTGTCGTCGTCGTCGATGCCGAAGCCTTCGAGCTCATCGTCGATCTGATCGAGATCGTCGATGTCGTCCTGGAAGTCGAAGCGACCGATGCCGCCACCGACATAAAAGCCCGTGTCATTCACGTCCTGGGCTAGGGCCACGCTGCCGCCCAGGCTGCCCGCCGCGAGTAGCGTGCTAGCTACAATTGCTCGTTTCATGCGAACTCTCCATTCATAACTGCCTGATGTATCCGGCCGCGGTGCTGCAGCTGCTCGAGCGCTTCACTGTTGCAACTTAGCCGCGAATCGCAGGCCGAAAACGTTCTGGGAGTACGCCTGTTCCGGCTGTAAATCTGCCGTCGGAGATGACCGTACAGTGGGTGCCGTCAACTGATACGGTGAAGAAAGAAGACGGCGGGCACGCGTTCGCTGCTCGTCACCCGCTGCGCCCGAATACCCATCGCACCAGCGCTGCTTGAGCCGCTTCGCCCACGCCCAAGTGAGCGTTCGGGTGATTCACGAGAATGACGAGCACGTAGGTTTCGCCCGAAGCGGCGTTTACGAAGCCGGCCAGTCCGCTCACGTGATCGATGCGCCCCGTCTTCAAGCGTAAGCGTCCCTGCATGCCGGCAGCGTTGAAGCGATTGCGTAACGTGCCATCGGTCGCGGACAACGGCAGCGACGCGGCGAACTCCGGCATGAAAGGGCTGTGCCAGGCTGCATCGAGCATCTCACCCATGCCGCGCGCAGTGATGCGCTCCGTGCGCGACAAGCCGGCGCCGTTCTCGAGCACGAAACCCGGTATGTCGATGCGATGTGCGGCGAGCCATTCATCGACGACTGCGCGTCCATTCTCCATGGTCGCAGGCGTGCCCTTGCGTTCTGCAGCCAACGTGAGCAGCAGATGCCGAGCCATGACGTTGTTCGAGAACTTGTTCACGAGTCGAACGATCTCGGCCATGGTGAGCGAGGAGAATGTGGTCAGCAGCCGCGCATTGGCACTCACGCTGCCCATGCGCAGCCCACCCTCGAGCTCGCCGCCGACACTCGCGAAGTTCGTGCGGAAAGTGCCATAGGCGAACTCGGGCGCATTCATGATTGCGCGACTCACCCCGTAGCTGCTGCAAGTGGCAGCGAGCACGCCGCTGATGAGGAGTTGATTGGCTTCGGTGCCAGCTGGAGTTACGAAGTCGATCGAGCGGTTCGCGCCGCTGCAGCGCCCGCTGCTCACTCGCACTTCGTTCTTGACGATGAGATTGGCAGGCAGCGGATCGACCATGACCACCGGGCGTGCGCGTCCCGGTTGCGCTAGTAACGTGAAGTTCGCTGTCTGGAAGTTCACCAGTAGTGCGTCGGGCAGCACGTTATAGGACCGAAACGGCTGTCGATCGAAACCAGCACGGTCGCCTGCGCTCGCCGAGAAGTAGGAGCGATCGAGCACGACATCGCCGCGAATCTTCTGCAGGCCGATCTGTCGCAGCGACTGTGCGAAGTTCCACCAACGTTCGCTCGTCATGTACGGGTCGCCGCCGCCCTGGATGATGAGATCGCCGTTCAGGACGCCATTGACGATGGGTGCCGTTGCATACGCGCGTGTCTTCCACGTGAATGCAGGACCGAGCGTGTCGAGCGCGATGAAGGTCGTCAGCGTTTTGATCGTGGAGGCGGGGCTGCGCGGCGCCTCGGCGTTGTGCTCGACGATGACTTCATCCGTGTTCGCCTTGCGCACATAGATGCTCACGTGTTCGCCGGGAATGCCATCCTCTGCCAAGGCGCGCGCGACTGCGGGCGGCAAAGGCGTATTGTCGCGAGCGGCGGCAATGGTGGAGCAGCACAGTAGGCAGACGCAACAGAGGATGCGAAGTCCTGGCATCGAGCGCGACGAGCGTTGGACGGGAGGCCCGCATACTAATCGCGCTCGCTCACAGGCGCGACGGGGTATGCGGCGCACAGCGCGTTGTTCATACTTCGCACTATGAGTTCTGAAGGACTCGGCTCCCGTCACGATGAATAACTAACAAGCAGCCCCCACGATATGCGCGCACTCTGGGACACCTTCCTCAAGGGGCTCGTCGCGGTTCTGCCCGTGAGCCTTACGATCTACGTCGTCTACTGGATCGGCACGACAGCAGAGGCCATGTTAGGCGGCTTGCTGCGCACCGTGCTGCCTGCTGACCTGTATCGACCGGGAATGGGGCTCATCGTGGGTTTCGTCGTGGTGCTGCTGATCGGCGTGATCGTGAACGCTTATTTCGTGAGCGCACTGCTACGGCTGGGCGAGTCGCTGCTCACGCGCATTCCGCTGGTGAAAAGCATCTTCGGCGCGTTCAAGGACTTCACGCGCTTTCTGCCGGCGGGCGGCGAAGCGCGCGAGCACAAGCATCGGCGCGTCGTGCTGTGGCGGTTCGGCGAAGCGAAGCTCGTTGGCTTCGTGATGGAAGAGCAGACGCATCCTGCGATTGCGCAACACACGGGCGATGCCATTGCAGTCTACTTCCCCATGAGCTATCAGATCGGCGGTTACACGCTCTACCTGCCGCGCAGCCAGCTCGAACTGGTCGATCTGAGTGTCGAGGAGGCCATGCGCATGACGCTGATTGGTGGCGTCACTGCGCAGAAGGAAACCGCGAGCGGTTGATAGACGGGCTACAGGCGAAGGGCACTAACGTGTACCTCGATCGGAAGAATTGGACAGGATTAACGGGATCAACAGGAGGGTGAGATGAGAGCAGCTCGACGAGTCGTTTCGCCGTTCCTTGCATCCAATCCTGTTAATGCTGTTAATCCTGTCCAATATCTCGCCTCCAAGTGGCTACAGCCAGAAAGAGGTCAGCGGAGCGACTCTGGCCGTAGCTGTAGCCCATAACCCGTAGCCCACAACCTCATACCGTCCGCCTCCAACGCATGCGCGCCCTCATCCTGCCCGTTACCCCCTTCCAGCAGAACTGCTCCATTATCTGGAACGAGCAGAACCGACGTGCAGCCGTCGTCGATCCGGGAGGCGACCTCGACCGCATCGTGGCGCAGCTCGACAAAGAAGGGCTGATGCTCGAGAAGATCCTGCTCACCCATGCGCATCTGGATCATGCGGCGGGTACGGCCGAGCTCGCGCGGCTCAAGCAAGTACCCATCGAAGGGCCTCACGAAGGCGACAAGTACTGGATCGATGGCCTGCCGGAAGCTGCGAGTCGCTATGGCTTTCCGCCCTCGGAGAGTTTTGAGCCTACCCGCTGGCTGCAGCAGGGCGACACCGTGACCGTGGGCGGTGAGATGCTCGAGGTGCTGCACTGTCCCGGCCATACGCCGGGTCACGTCGTGTTCCTCCATCGCGATGCACGCGTCGCCTGGGTGGGCGATGTGCTGTTCGCAGGCTCGATCGGTCGCTCCGATTTTCCCGGTGGCAATCACGACGCGCTGGTTCGGTCTATTCGCGAGCGTCTGTTCCCGTTGGGTGATGATGTGACGTTCGTGCCAGGTCACGGCCCGACATCGACATTCGGCGCAGAGCGTCGCAGCAATCCGTTCGTCGCCGATCAGCTCTTTGCGAAGTAGACCCTAGAGGCTGAGCCTAGAGGCGAATGGCACCAAGTTAGATGCTTCGAGGAGATACTGGACAGGATTTACAGGATTAACAGGATTAGGACGCAAGGAACGGCAAAACGCCTTCATCGAGCTGCTCTCATCTCCCGTTAATCCTGTTAATCCTGTCAATTCTTCTGACTCAAGGTAGACGCCTCACTTCGTTAGTGCCATTCGCGCCAGAGGTGCGTTTTGCTCTTCAGCTGTGCGGCGCGTCTGCGCCCGCACCTCGGTGAAGCATGCCGTATTGCGATTGCAGCGGGCTGCTGTGGATCGCCTAACAATTTCACGCACGGAGCGCTGCAGTCGTGCGTGCGACTGTTACGATCGCGAGCGTTCCCGAACTGAAGATCCCCCGTGTCGAGCGAGCCCATGGAGTCTCCGATGCAGCCGATCCGCGTGCTGCATCTCGTCAGTCCCGATGCGCAGACTGCCGCGATCGAGCGTGCTGCTTTGCGCCCTGTTCTGCTCGGGATTGCCCGCAGCCTCGTTACATCGCAGGTCGCGCGCTTCGCCAAACCAGACGATCAGAGCATGGCGCTGCGCCTGCTCGGTGTGAGCGTGCACGATGTGGGTCCGCTGCGACAGCAGTTTGCGCCGCTCGCGTTGCGCGAAGTACGCACGCTAGCTCAGTCCTTTTCCCCGCACATCCTGCATGCCTGGGATTACCCCTCTCAACAGGCGTCGGTCATGTTGCAAGGGGATCTCGGCGAGCGCGTCCGGCTGGTGTGGAGCATGAGGGCGACGCGGCCGCCTGACGGCACGCTGATGAACGGTGCGTTGCGCGCGGCCGTGAAGAGCGCCTCGCGAGCGGATGCGATCGTATACACCTCCCGTACCTCGGCCAGGGCACATCAAGACGCCGGCTTTCCGAACGAACGTCGCCGCCTCATCGAGCCGGGAGTCGACGCCGAGCTGTACAAGCCGAACTTCGCCACCCGTCGTCGGGTTCGCGCGGCGCTGCAGATTCCGGCAGATGCGTTCGTGATTGGGATGCACGCACCGTTCGCGCCGCAGGTCGATCATGCAATGCTCATCGCAGTCGTCGATGAGCTCGCGCGTACACACGCGCATCTGCATCTGCTGCTCGGTGGTGTGCAGATCGATGCGCAGAATACGGCCATTGCCCCGCTCGTGCGACGCGCCGCATCTCTCACAGGTCGCGTACACGTCGTGGGCGAGTCATTGGACATGGCGGAACTGTATGGCGCCTGCGATGCGGCTTGCTCGATCGTCAGCAGCGACACGCGCCGGCTGAATCTCGCCATCGCGATGTTGTGCGGCGTGCCCTGTGTCGCCACTACTGTGGATGCTCAGGGTGAGTTACTTGGCGATGTCGGCAAGGGCGTGGCTGTGGGTGACAAGCAACAGCTCTTGGCGGCGCTTCAATCCGTTATCGGGCTGCCTGCACCTGAAAGGGCGGCGCTCGCGCAGCGTGCGCGGCAGCGCATCTTGCAAAGCTACACCGTAAAGCGCACGGCCGGCCGCTACCTGCGGCTCTATCAGAAGCTGCAGGGCATTGACAGACACCGCGGGTCGCCGCTATCTCTCGACGACGCGGATGAATCGTGAGCGTGAGCGAACTCCCAGGTGGCTTGGTGGCGGAGCCCCGGGACGTTCAGGGTACGCGCCGCGACCCGCTGTGTGGTCGATTTCCGGCTTGCCGCGTGGGCGATTAACCCCAGTATCCTGTAGGGTGTAACCCCGACTTTCGGTCACGGAGGGGATTCATGGACTTCAACTTCTCGCGCTGGTCGCTCAGCACCTTGTTCCACTTCCGCTCCAAGGTGCAGCGGGAGCCGGTGGAAGATCGACACATCGTCAACCCGTATCACGCGGTCTCCATCAGACCAGGCCGGTACCCGTGCGGGACAGTTCTGCAGCTGCAGGATGTGCGGTTCCTATCGGCCGATGCACCGCGTTTGCCACTCGAAGGGTGCTCCGCGGCCACCTGCAGCTGCCGCTATCAACATCATGATGACCGCCGCGAATACGATCGCCGCCGCAGCGACGCGTGGGGCTCGGGGCCGATGTGGAGGGGTCAGGAGCGCCGACGCTCTCGGGGACGGCGGACGACGGATGTTTGACACGGTCAAGAATGCGTGGTGGACATCGGATCACTCATGCTCGCGAATGCGGGTATCCGGGCGCTTCCAGCCGCAGTAATCCAATCCTTAAATCCCTCACCCCGCTAAATTCCGCCGTTCCGCCCACGCGAACGACGGTTTGCCCAGCCACCTCGCCGGCAGGGAACTTCGAGCGTGCTGATGCGTGAGTGAGCGATGGTGAGAATGCCGTCAGCAACAGA
>CBJNAT010000056.1:0-9430 GCA_966434585.1 uncultured Gammaproteobacteria bacterium
TGCTGGAGAAGTTGCTGCAACCGCGCAAGGCCATCACGGCGCATGTGTGGGTCGTGAACGAGCTGAGTGACGCTGCCGTGACAGACAGCCTTTCGCCCGAAGAGCTGAGCGCGAAGCAGTTCCTGCCGTTGCCTGTGCTGGGGGTGCCGACGTGGTGGGCGCCCAATGAGAGCCCCGAGTTCTATGCCGATGCAGCTGTGTTCCGGCCGCTGATCCGGCGCGGTTAAGCTGCTGGTCAGTCGAACGCCAGCGCTTGCTCTATTTTGGCCAGGGCCCAGTGCCTCCTCGCGCGCTCATTCGAGCACGTCGAATGCGCGTCTATAGTCTCGATCAACTCTTCACCATTCCGGTGCAAGCAGCGCGATCTGCACATTTGCCATCCTGAATCCCGGACGTATTCGTTCGAAAAACTCGTTCGGAGTGGGCCGCGCACTGCGAAAGGCCCAAGGAGTCCGAGCGACATACCGACAGTCAGGGGGCCTCATGAATTTCGCATCGCGCAAGGTCGTCATCGGTTCGATAGCCATCTTTGCAGGCGTCTCTGCGACACCCGTGCTCGCAGCTGACAGCGATGCAGCAGGCGGACTCGAAGAGATCGTCGTCACTGCACGTAAGCGCGAGGAGAGCTCGCAAAGAGTTCCAGAGGCGGTAACCGCGATCACCGGAGCGCAACTCGAACGCAGTTTCCAGAGCACGGCGCTAGGGCTCGAAGGTACCTCGCCCAGTTTGGTGGTCGACAAGATCGCCAGTGCTCCCGGTGCCGCGGCTCTGAGCATTCGAGGCATCGGCTTCAGCGATGCCGAGAAGAGCTTCGATCCTGCGGTCGGTGTCGCGCTAGACGGGGTATTTCTCGGAACGAGCACCGGACAGATTTTTCAGGTGTTCGATCTGGAGCGCATGGAAGTGTTGCGCGGTCCGCAGGGCACGCTGTTCGGCAAGAACACGATCGGTGGGGCGATCAGCATCATTCGGACCGAACCCACGGGCGTGCTCGGCGGCAAAATCAAGGTCGGCGCTGCGAGCCGGGACGGCAAGAACGTCGACGGCATCCTGAACTTGCCTGCTCTCGCGGATCAGCTGGCGGTAAAGCTTGTGTACACACAACGAGAGCAGGAAGGGCCTGATCGCAATATCGCGAAGAACAACCGGCGGGTGGGCGGAACGGATTACGAGAGCTATGGCGCCACGTTGAAGTGGACGCCGACAGACAAGCTCAAGGTCATCTACACCTTCCAAAAAGAAAAGGACAACAGTCCGATCCCTGGTCTGACCAACAACAGCCTGAGCACGGATCTGTTCTGCTTTGCCCCGAGTCTGGTCTTCGGCCCTGGCGCGCAACCGACGTGTTCGCTGGACGGACAGGGTCGAGTGCCCATGACGGGTGATGTGCACACCGTCAATCAAAATGGGCCCGACGACATGTACATGTACCTCGATGGGCATACGCTCTCGGCAAGTTGGCAAGTGAGCGACAGCTCTTCCATCAACTATCTCTATGGCTATCGCCAGAGCGAGGAGTCGATCAGACAGGACTTCGATGCGTCCCCCAACAATTACTACCAGACGTGGCGCCCGCAGGATTTCGAACAGCAGAGTCACGAGCTGCGTTGGAATTTCGATCCGGGCCACCGATTCAATCTGGTCACCGGGTTCTACTACTGGGATGCGAACTACCAGATGGACCAGAGAACCTGGTTCGGCATCCCGGTCACAGCCGCACCCAACGTCAGGCAGCGCGTCGATCACAGCACCGAGAGCTGGGCGGTGTTCGCGCAATCCGACATCAACATTACTGACGAGTGGATTCTCACCGTGGGTGGCCGCTACACGAGTGAGCGCAAGGAATTCGAGATCGACAATCTGGATCCGCTCGCGCCGCCGGGCTCGCCGCATTCCACCTTCGGGACGCCCGCGAAGGAGACGTGGTCCAAGTTCACTCCCAAAGCCGGCATACGCTGGCAGTTCACTCCGGAACAGATGACGTATGTGTCGTACTCGACCGGCTTTCGCAGCGGCGGATTCAACGGTCGCGCGGGCACCTATGTCGGTGCGACGACGCCGTACGATCCGGAAACCGTGAACACCATCGAGCTCGGCTACAAGTCGGAGTGGCTGCAGGACCGCTTGCGACTCAATGCGGATGTGTTCTATTCGAAGTACAAAGACAAACAGGAAGACATCGTCGCCCCCGCACCGTTCTCGTCGACCGGCCAGGAAACGTTGACGACGAACGCAGCCGTCGCAAAGTTCAAAGGCCTGGAAGTGGAACTGACCGCGGTGCCGCTGACCGGCTGGACTGTACGAGCGGCCGCGGCATTCCTCGACGCGAAGTACGACAGCTTTTGTGCGTCGAGCCTGTACGACACGTTCGATCCCGTACCGAGCTGCGGTCCGGGTCTGTCGGATTACTCGAGTTTGGAGCTGCGGCGCGCACCGAAGCAGACGTTCTCCGCGGACAGCACCAACGTCATTCCTGTCGGTCCCGGCGAGCTGATCTTCAACATCGCGGGACGCTACAAGAGCAAGTACTACACGACCGTGCAGAACATTCCGCTGGGGTTGGCCAAAGGTGCTGCGAAATTCGACGCCTCACTGGGTTATGACTGGAACGGCTGGAGCGTGAGCGGATATGTCCACAATTTCACGAACAAGAAGGTTCTGAACTCAGCGCTGAATGTCGCCAGCTTGTGGAGCTTCAATACCTACACCGACCCGCGTGAGTACGGTGTGGAGCTGATGTACAAGTTCGGTTCGAAGTGACGGGTGAGTGCGCCATCGACGAGAGCGAGCGCATCGCGTGTGCTGAAGTATCTGTACGCCACATTGCTGATCGTCATCGGCGGCGCTCTTGCTGTCGGTGGCGTGAAGCTCGCGATGCTGGGCGGCTCGCTCTACTACGTGCTCGCCGGTTGCGCATACGTCGTGGTCGGTGTGTTGTTCTGGCGCGGTCGAAGAGACGGCGATTTCGTTTACGGTGCGCTGCTTCTGGCGACCCTCGCATGGAGTCTTTGGGAATGTGGTCTCGCGCCGTGGGGCCTTCTCCCGCGGTTGGCGATGCCCGCCGTGTTGGGATTGTGGCTGCTGGTCCCGTGGGCCAAGCAGGATCTTCTGGGTCCGGGCTACCGGCGCGGGATCACCTTTACTGGTGCAGCAGCACTCCTGTGCGTTGCAGTCCTGGGCCTTGTATTCGTTCGTCCACACTCCGTAGGTTCGTCTTCGCCACTGCCGCGGGCGCATGAGCATCCGTCGCAAGCAGCAGAAGACTGGCGCCATTACGGCAACACATTGTCGGGCACTCGATTCTCGCCACTGACGCAGATCCATCGGGACAACGTGTCATCGCTCGAGGTTGCATGGATCTACCGTTCGGGCGACACGCCCGACATTGCCTCAGCCGCTGAAGTCACGCCGCTCAAGATCAGGGACACGCTCTTTACGTGTACGCCGAGCAAGGGCGTGGTGGCGCTGGATGCACGCACGGGCAAGCAGCGGTGGCGTCTGGATCCACGCATCGCGGCGGCGCCGTACATCATTCGGACTTGCCGCGGCATCGCCTACTTCGAAGATGCATCGAACACTGACTGTCCGGAGCGAGTCTTTGCGGCGACGAGAGATGCACGTTTGCTGGCCATCAACGCCGAGACAGGCTCGCTTTGCGACGGATTCGGCGATCGCGGCATCGTATCGCTTGCGGAAAACATGGGAGAGGCAAAGCCGTACTATCAGTACACGACCTCTCCGCCGACGATCATCAAGAGCCACGTCATCCTCGGCACGCTGGTGATCGACAATCAGTCGGTGGATATGCCCTCGGGCGTCGTACGCTCCTATGACGCGGTAACGGGACAACTGCAGTGGGCGTGGGACATGGGCGTGCCCGATAGGATCGGCGCTCCACCGCCGGGTGAAACGTATACGCGCGGTACGCCGAATGCCTGGACGAATTTCGCCGCTGACGAGGAACTCGGTCTTGTCTACGTGCCGACGGGTAATCCAAGCCCGGACATGTGGGGCGGGAAGCGTCGGCCGTTCGATGAGCAATACGGCAGCTCTATCGTCGCTCTCGATATCGAGACCGGTCGGCCTCGATGGTCTTTCCAAACCGTGCATCACGATTTGTGGGACTACGACGTGCCCGCACAGCCATCGCTCATCGAGTTGGACACGCCGCAGGGTCGAAAGCTGGCGCTCGTGCAGGCGACGAAGCGGGGCGACCTCTACGTGCTCGATCGCCGCGACGGCACGCCACTCGTACCGGTCACGGAGCGTGTCGTACCGCAGGGCGCCGCACCGGGTGACTGGACGAGTCGCACTCAACCATTCTCTGCGCTATCTCTACCGAGAAAGACACTGACCGAGGCGTCGATGTGGGGCGTAACTCCATTCGACCAGCTCTCGTGTCGAATCGAGTTTCGCAAATCGCGTTACGAGGGAATGTTCACGCCGCCGGGAGTTGACCCCACGATCATCATGCCCGGCCTGACTGGCGCCGTGAACTGGGGCAGTGTGTCGATCGATCTCGACCGCAATGTCGTGCTCGCCAATTACATGATGTTTCCATGGCGAGGTTGGCTCATTCCGCGTGCCGAAGTTCCGCCGGAAATGGTGGCCTCGCATTGGTCCGCAAAGATGCTGGGCACGCCGTACGCGTGGACAGCAACGCCATGGCTCGGGCCCTTGTCCGTGCCCTGCAATGAGCCGCCCTGGGGTGCTCTCGCCGCGATCGATCTCAACACGGGCAAGCTGCTTTGGAATAGGCCACTTGGCACGGCTCGAGACTCCGGTCCGTTCGGACTCGCGAGCCACATGCCGATCGAGATGGGCGTGCCGAGCATGGGCGGCACACTGACGACGCGAGGCGGCGTTGTGTTCATCAGCGGGACCCTCGATCGATACGTTCGCGGGATCGATCGGGACAGCGGTGCGGAGCTATGGAAGGCGCGACTGCCGGCCGGTGGTCAGGCGACACCGATGACGTACATGGCAGGCGGCAAGCAGTACCTCGTGGTCACCGCGGGTGGACATTTTCTGATGGGAACGAAGTTCGGCGATTACACGATCGCCTACACCTTGCCGGCGCGGTAGGGCGCACTTCTCGTGACGGCAATGAACTCGGCAGCTCGCCTCTCACTCATCTCGCGTTTTGCGGCTCGATCACGCGCTCGGGGGTGGATAGACGGACTCGGGTGCGGGCATCACGAAATCGGCAGGCGCGTGGCCAACCTCGACGATGAAGCCGAGGTCGTTCTCGGTGGAGAAATAGGTGCCCTCGAAGCAGCTCGTGATTCCGGGCGCACCGCTGAAAGTAGCTTGCAACGGCTTGTCGAAGCCGAGCCTGTCGAGACGCTCGGTCGCGTCACGGTAACTGGCGACTTTCAAGCTCACATGATGAATATGATCGGCACCCTGGTGTTGCAGGAGCGATGTCGCGTACGGACTGCGATCATCGAGCGGTTGAATGATTTCGATGCGAAAGCTGGGCGAGACTTGTCCGAGCGCCACGCGCATGCTGAATTCGATCGGCTTGCCATACGCCCTTGACGACATGTTCGATGCGTCCTTGGTGTAAAGGCTCCAAGGGCCGACGCCGCACCTGTCCGACCAAATGCGCACCGCGCGGTCGATGTTGTTGGTCACGATGCAAATGTGGTTCAGACCGGTGAATAGTGGAGCGGTCATGGCAATGGTTCCTTACATGGATTCGATAGGTATGCGGAAATCAGGGTTGGTGCGCTCATGGCCACGTTGAACAGACAGTGGGTGCTGCGCGAGCGGCCAGTGGGACGCATCGTGCTCGAATGCTTCGAGTGCCGCGACGCGCCTTGGCAGGCACCCGCGCTCGAGGCAGGGGAGATCCTGGTCCGCAATCTCGTTCTCCAGTGCGCGCCGACGATCCGCAATTGGCTGAACGATCCCGGCCGTAGTTATCGCGCATCGATCGGCCTCGGAGAGCCCGTTGCGGGACCGGCGTGCGTGGAAGTCGTGCACTCGGCGCATGCGCGATACCCCGCTGGCAGTCGGCTGATCGCCGTCTCGCGTTGGGAGGACTACACGGTGCTGCGCCCCGACGAAATGGCCATTCCTGCCGTGCCTGTGCCGAGCTCGATGTCGCCCACCGATGCGCTCGGTGTGTACGGCTACAACAGTCTCACTGCGTACTTCGGCCTGGTTCGCGTAGCGCGGCCTGTGGCCGGAGAGACGCTCCTCGTTACGGCCGCCGCAGGTTCGGTGGGCTCCGTCGCGTTGCAGATCGGACGCATCATCGGATGCCGCACGATCGGTGTTGCGGGCGGACGCGATAAATGCGCTTGGTTGCGCGATGTCTGCGGTGCGGATGCCGTCATCGATTACAAAGCAGAAGATCTCGATGCGCGTCTCGCGGAACTCGCACCGGCAGGCGTGAACGCGATGTTCGATAACGTCGGTGGCCCGCAACTCGCTGCCGCGATTCGGCACATGGCGCTGCACGGTCGTATCGCTGTATGCGGCCAAGTGTCGGCCTACGACAGCGATGCGCCCGCGCCAGGCCCGCCGGACATGATGCGCGTGGTGTACGGCAGGCTGCGTATCGAGGGATTCGTCACCGGAGATTTTCTCGACGATGCGGATGCAGCGCGCGCAGAACTCGCACGCTGGGTGGGCGAGGGACGCCTGCTCATCGCGACCGACGTGAGGCGCGGTTTCGAGCAATTGCCGGCGACGTTCGTAGAACTGTTCCGTGGCGCAAACCGCGGCACGTTGCTCGTGACGAATGATCCGTAACGCTTGCAACTGTCCAAGATCCTCCAGCGTTGCGGGAATCATGGCGACGCGAAGGTCGGCTAACTCTTAGACACTGCGATCGTGCTGGTCCGTCCACCGTCGATCACGAAGTGCGCGCCCGTGATGTTCGCTGCGATGTCCGAACACAGGTACAAGACCATGCCGGCAATCTCGTCGGGCCGGCTATAACGTCCCGTTGGCGCACTGTCCGCAGCGATCCGGCCTGCCGCAGCGGGATCGGCTGGATTAGCCATCGTCTCGATCGAGCGGATCATCCGCGTCTCCACTGACCCTGGACAGATCGCATTGACGCGCACGCCCTGGCGCGCAACTTCACTCGACGCAGTTCGCGTCAGCCCGATCACCGCGTGTTTCGATGCGGTGTAAGGCGCCATGCCTGGAGAGCCGATTAGTCCGCCGACGGATGCCGTATTGACCACGGTCCCCGATCTCTGGCGCAGCATCACGGGTAGCACGAACTTCAGTCCGAGGAATACGCCCTTCAGGTTGACGGCGATGACACGATCGAATTGCGCCTCGTCATAGTCCACGATCGGCGCCATCTGTCCTTCGATGCCCGCATTGTTGTGGAAGCAGTCGATGCGCCCGTACGCATCGAGCGTCGCTTGAACGTACCTCTGCACATCTTCCGATCGAGTCACGTCCGCGGCTACGAACAGAGCATCCACTCCGCTACCGCGGATCTCCGCGGCAACGGCCTCGCCTGCAATCCAATCGCGATCGACGATCACGACCTTCGCGCCACTGCGTGCAAAAGCAAGTGCGGTGGCTCGCCCGATGCCATGACCTCCACCCGTGATCAGGGCCACTTTGCCGGTGAAGTCCATTAGGCTCTCCGTACTAAACGAGGTCGACGGCATGCAGCGCCCGCTCGAGAGCTGCGAGGAAGCTGTCGATCTCGGCGGGGCCGTGCACGGCGCTGATCAGGAAGTAGCCCAACGACATCTGGAAGAAGCCGTCATTCACCAACGCGAGGTGAAGATTCACGATCTTCTGGCGATCGGAAAGCATACGAGTGCGGTAATCGATCACGCGCTCGGCCGCCCAGTGCATGCCGAAGAGATGACCGAGGCCGGTCGAGTGCAGCGGGATGCCATACTTCTTGCCCAGTGCATCGATGCCGGTTCTCGCACGCAACCCCATCGCCTGCACACCTGCATGCAGCTCGGGGGTCAGCAGCTCGAGGCAAGCGATGCCAGCAGCGAGCGCTCCCTGATTGCCCCCGAAGGTCGACACAGAGGCAACCGGCGCGAGGCCGTTATACAACTCCGGATCGAGGAGATTCATGATCTCCGCGCGACCGCCGACGGCCGCCAGCGGCAAGCCGCCACCGATCGTCTTACCCATCGTGGTGAGATCGGGAGTGATCTCGTGGTAAGCCTGTGCTCCGCCGTAAGCGATCGGGAACGTGACCACTTCGTCGAAGATCAGCACGATACCGAGCCGGTGCGTGACGTCTTGCAGTCGCTGCAGATATTCCCTCGTCGCCGCGATCATGCCAGCTGCGCCCTGAACGGGTTCGACCAGCAAGGCGGCGATGTCTTTGCCTTCGCGTACGAGGATTTCTTCCGCGCCATCCGGATCGTTGAAGGGAATCTCGACGAGCTCGTCAGCGACACTCTTCGGGACGCCCGCCGGAAGGCTCTTGGGTGCGATGCCGATCGTCGAGCTGCCCGTGACCAGGTGGTCCGCGTGCCCGTGATAGCTGCCCTGTGTCTTCGCCAGCTTGATCCGTCCGGTATAGGCGCGTGACAGTCGCAGCGCGAGCAGATTAGCCTCCGTTCCTGAAACCACGAAGCGCACCCGTTCGACCGACGGCATTCGCTCGATCAGGATAGACGCCATTCGGTAGCTGAGATCCCAGTCGGCGCAGCCAAACTGCAGAGCCTTGTCGAGTTGAGCCACGATGGCTTCGCGGACCTTCTCGTTGCCGTGTCCCAGGAACATGACCCAGTCGCCGATCCGTAGATCGAGATAGCGATTGCCGTCGGCGTCCCACACCCAACACCCCTTGCCGCGCTCGAGGACGACAGGATGAGGCAGCTGGTACCACATGCCGCCGCCATGGCCGGTGGGGATCAGCTGGCGAAGCTTGCCGAGCAGCTCGAGCGAGCGGCGAGTGCGCGCCATGTACTTCTGTAATTCCACCGGGTGAAGAGTGAGTCCTTCTCCGGGTGCGGATCTGGCGAGTTGAGCCACGTTGGTCATCTCAAAACCTTCTATGAAGAGCGCTGCGATTCGAGGATCGGGAGCGATTGGGTGGGTGTGTGATCGTCGTGAATGCACTGTCTACGGAGGAGTCATGCGGTCGGCGGCTGCCATTGTGTCCAGCGGTGTGGAGCCGTCTCGAACGATCGAGGAGTGCCTAGCGCCACGACATCGACGAAGAGCGTGTGGCCCGTGATGGGATCGAGATAGGCGATGACTTCGACGTTGTCTCGGGCCGGCAGAAAGTTGCGAATGACCGGACAACCTTCAGTCCAGTGATCGGGTGCCAGCGCAAGCGGCGCGCCCGAGCGCGTGCTGATCGCAACACCGCCTTGTTGCTCGACGCCCGAGCAAATCGGCTGTCGCTGCCGTTCGTCGTGCCAGCGCTTGGGAACTGCTTTCCAATCGAGAGGTTTCGCCGCTGGAGCAGCCCGTGCGA
>CBJNAT010000057.1:0-9330 GCA_966434585.1 uncultured Gammaproteobacteria bacterium
GTCGTCCTGACGCACTGCGGCGCGTCGATGCTCGCGCACCTCGGGGACGTCGACGTCGAAGTCGCCGAAGACGGCCAAACGATCGAGGTGTGACCTCGCCCGTCGGCTGCCGAGGCCGATTGACCGCGACGCCCACCCGGCGGTTCGTGTCGGTGTAAGAAGCCGGACTGGTCATGCCGAGTGCACCAGCGATCGCGGCGGGCGTCCGGTGAGGTACGCCAGCCACTCACCCCACGAGCCGCTGTCGCATCGATTTCCATCGTGGTGATGCGCTCACCGAGGGCATCGCGCACTTCGTCTGCGAGGCCAATCTGGCCCGGACCGACGGCGGCAGCAAGTGCATGCGCGCGATGCACGGCAGGGCCGGCAAGCGGAAACAACTGCTCGTTCGGATTACAAAGGACTTGGCCCTGGGCGATCCCGACATGCAGTTGGAGATCGCGGCCCAGTGGCTGGCGCTGCAACTGCTCGCGCAGATACAGCGCCGCTCGTACCGCGCGTTCGACTTCGTTGCCTTGGGATTGCGGCAGACCGAATGCACAGACGATGCTGGGGCCGATGCGCTCATCCGCCTGGCCACCGAACTCGCTCATCGCATCGCGAACGCGGGCGAGATAGTTCAGTGCCAATGCGCGCGTTTCCTCGGGGTCGAGCACGGCTTCCATTTGCTGCAGACCGTCGAGCCGCGCGACCAACAAGACCGCATCCCGCAACCCAGGCCGCTTGAGCCGCACGTCTGTGCTCTCGACCGCGGCCGCCGCTTCTTCATCGAGCACCGGCAGTTCGCCCGTGTCCGCAATGCCAGCGGCACGGCGCTTGCGCATCAGCTCGCGATACAAGGCTTCCGTTGCAGGCTCGGGTGCGACGTCGAGCTGACGTCGCAAAGCGTCGCGACACGTTCGGTACTGACGCAGCGCTTCGGTGTAGAGATTGCGGCGGCCGTACAGCTCCATGAGCGCCCGATGCGCCGCCTCGTTCGCCGGCTCGATTGCCGTCAGACGGCGCGCGGCGAGAATGGCGGCGTCGAGATCGTCCTCCTGCGTGCACAACGCGACGAGACGGCCGAGCGCTACGTTCACCTCGTTGCGAAGCGTCAGTCGCTCGGGTTGCACGGCTTCTTCGAACGCGTCGGAGCGGGCATCGAATCCTTCCAGCAGATCGCCTCGGTAAAGTGAGGCGGCTCGTTCCAGGCTCGCGCGTGACCCTGTCGATAGCGCCGCGCGAAAGTCCACCAGATCGACTCGGACGTGAGATGCGAGCTGCATGCCTTCCGCATCGGCCCGGATTACGCCTGTCTCGCCGGTCAAACGCCGCAAGCCCGCCAAGGCCTGACGCAAGCTCGCGCGCGCCTGCTCGGTGTCCGCGTCTTCCCACAAGAGGGTCGCGAGGCGGTCGCGGCTGTGAGCCTCGAAGGGACGCAGCGCGAGCAGGCCTAGCAGCGCGCGGGCCTTGCGCGAGGCGATCCGAATTTCAGTGCCTTCGGCGTTGCACAGCCGCAAGCCGCCGAGAACGTCGAGGTGATATTCGCTCACGGGGCTGTCATCCATTGGCCAGGCGGAAGAGAGGGAGGATTTTCACGGTTTTTTGACGCCTGTCGAGACGTAGAGCTCACGGCGAGCCCGTACAAAGCACCCCATCGGTTGTACGCCCTACTAGTGGAGGTGGCTCATGTCCCTTATCGATAACCGCGGAGTTGCACTCTCGACGTCCGATCGCGATCTGCTGTCGCTCTATGAACGTGCCCTCGACCTGTCCCTCAGCTACTTCGTCGATCCGTTCGCGACCGTGCAGACCGCGCTCGATGCTGACCCGAGTTTCGCCATGGGCCACTGCCTGCGTGCCGGCATGATCGTGATGTCGAGCGATCGCACGTATGTTCCCCTGCTCGAGGAGAGCATCGAGGCTGTGGAGCGTTTGGGTAAGCGGGCGAACGGTCGCGAACGCGCCCACGCCGCTGCTGCGCGTGCTTGGTTGCACGGCGACTTCGCAGGCTCCATTCGCAAATACGGCGACATCGTGATGCAGGAGCCGCGCGATGTGTTTGCGCTGCAGGTGGCGCACATCGGCGATTTCTTCCACGGCGCTTCCGGCATGTTGCGTGATCGCGTGGCGCAGGTGCTCCCGGAATGGGACGCGAGCCTGCCCGGCTATGGCTATGTGCTCGGCATGTACGCGTTCGGTCTCGAAGAGAACAACCTGTATTCGCGCGCCGAAGACACGGGCCGGTTGGCGCTCGAGAGGAATCGCCGGGATCCCTGGGCCATCCACGCCGTCGCGCACGTCATGGAAATGCAGGGGCGCATCCGTGAAGGCATCGACTGGCTGGAGTCTCGCCGCGACGACTGGGCGCCGGATAACGGGTTTGCTTTCCATAACTGGTGGCATCTCGCGCTGTACCACCTGGATCTCGGCGATCACGCCCGTGTGCTCGAGCTGTACGACCAACGTATTCGCCCGCAGCCTACGCAGATCCCATTAGAGATGATCGATGCGAGTGCACTGTTGTGGCGGCTGAGCTTACGTGGTGTCGATGTGGGCGCTCGGTGGGCTGCACTCGCCGATAGCTGGAAGCCGTTCGCAGATCACGGCTACTACGCCTTCAACGACGTGCATGCGTGCATGGCTTTCGCGAGCGCAGGCCGGTGGGACGATGTGGCGACCGTACTGTCGACACTGGAGTTGCGTGCGGAAGGCCACGACACGAACGCGATGATGACGCGCGACGTAGGCCTGCCGTGTGCGCAGGCGCTGGTAGCGTGCGTGCGCGGCGAGTTTGCGAAGGCCTGTGATCTGCTTCTGCCGATCCGCACGATCGCAAACCGCTTCGGCGGCAGCCATGCGCAGCGCGATCTGATTCACCTCACACTCATCGAATGTGCGCTTCGTTCCGGTCAGGCAGCGTTGGCGCGAGCCTTGGCGAACGAGCGCGTGCAGCTCAAGCCGTCGAGTCCGTTCAACTGGCTGCTAAAGGCGAGGGCGCTGGATGTGGCGGGTAATCCGGACGGTGCGCGCAAGTTACGCGAGCACGCGGAGAATCGCAGGCACGTGCAGTTCGTGGGTCAGCGGGCGGTAGCGTGAAGCTCTCCTTGCCCCTCCTCACGCCTTGTGCGGTCGCGCCAGGCACTCTTTAGACTGCATCTCGATGAGGCGGCTCTGCGTGCGTTCGAACTCGAACTTGAGGCGCGAACCTCGATAGAGCTGATGCACCGGAGCCGCCGCTGAGATGATGAGTTTCACACTGCGGTCGTAGAACTCGTCCACCAGCGTGATGAAGCGGCGCGCCTGATTCTCGTGTTCAGCGCCGAGCACGGGTACGTGACTTATGAAGACCGTGTGATAGCACTGTGCGAGCTCGATGTAGTCCGCCTGGCCGCGCGGGCCGTCGCAGAGCTCGGCGAACTCGAACCAGATGACGTCTGCGGCATGGCGCGTTGCACGCAACTTGCGGTGATTCAACGTGAGCGTCTGATCGGCTGCACCGCTCACGCCCGCGACGGCCTGGAATAAATGCAAGAGCTGTTCGCGCGTTTCGCTTGCGGTGTCGTCGAACCACGTTGCCGCACGTTCCAGGAGACGCAAGCGATAATCCGTGCCGCCATCGGTGCGAATGACTTCTGTGTTTTCCTTGATCAGGCGAATCGCGGGCAGAAAACGCGCACGCTGCAGACCGTCCTTGTAGAGATCGTCCGGCGGCACGTTCGATGTGGCTACGAGGGTCACACCGCGATCGAAGAGTCCACGAAAGAGATTCGCGAGCAACATTGCATCCGCGATATCGGAGACGAACAGCTCATCGAAGCACAGCACACGCGTGCGCTTCGCCACTTTCTCGGCCATGAGCTCGAGCGGATCGGCGCGGTCGCGATGCTTCTTCAGCTCATCGTGCACGCTTTGCATGAAGCGGTGGAAATGACTGCGCTGCTTTTCTTTGAAAGGCAAGCTCTGAAAGAACAAATCCATCAGCCACGTCTTGCCGCGGCCCACACCACCCCAAAGGTAGAGGCCGCGTTCGAGCTCGCGGCCTTGGTGGCGGGCGATGAGTTTCGCGAGCAGGCCCTTGGAACGATGCGCCGTGAGTCGCTGGCGTAGATCTTCGAGGCGGGCGATCGTGTGTTCTTGCGCCGACTCGCGTTGATAGCCCAGGCGCTCGCATTCGCGGCGATAGAGGTCGGGGAGGGTGGGCCTGGGGCTTGGGGCCTGGGGCGTGGGGTCAGAACGCTTCAGCACGTTGCTACCTGAACTACGGTGCTCTTGCCCAGGCCCCAGGTCCCAGGCCCTACAGGTTCTGGTAGTTCGGACCCGAGCCACCTTCCGGCGTCGTCCACGTGATGATCTCGTACGGATCCTTGATGTCGCAGGCCTTGCAGTGCACGCAGTTCGCTGCGTTGATCTGCAAGCGGCGCGATCCATCGGCATTGCTCACCATTTCGTACACGCCGGCTGGGCAGAAGCGCTCGCAGGGGTTGCCGTACTCCTTGGTGCAGCGCTCGACGCAGATCGTCGTATCGGCGACCTTCAAGTGCACAGGCTGTGCTTCATCATGCGAATTGCCGGCGAAGAACACCGAGGCGAGGCGATCGCGCGGTGGCAGCTTGCGATCGATCCAATCGCGATCGGGCGATTTGAACTCATCGAGCTTCTTGAGCTGCGCGTAGTCGGGTGGATTCTTGAACGTCCAGGGCGAGCGTCCGCCGACGAGCAACTCCCAGCCGGTGCTCAACAGGCCCATCCACATGCCTTTCTTGAACGCAGGCTTTGCGTTGCGGACGCGGAACAGCTCCTGCCCGCCTTCCGACTTGCGCCAGTGCGCATCGAAGCCGAGATGACTGCCGCCGTTAGCGTGGATGTGCTCGGCTGCGCTCATGCCGCTGCGAATCGCCTGATGCACGCCCTTGATCTTGACGAAGTTGAGTGTGCCGCCGGCATCGCCGATGAGCAGCGCGCCGGGCATGTCGAGCTTCGGCTGAGACTGCCAACCGCCGGTGACGATCGTGCGTGCGCCCGCGGATAGGATTTCGGCGCCTTCGAGCAGCGGGCGTACGTTCGGGTGATGTTTGAACTGCTGGAACGCTTCGAACGGCTTCAGGCGCGGATCTTCGTAGTTCAGGCCGACGATGTAGCCGACGTATACGCGATCGTTGTCGAGGTGATAGACGAAGCTGCCGGCGTAAGTTTTCCAGTCCACGGGCCAGCCGAGTGTGTGCTCGATGCGACCAGGCTTCACTCGCCCGGGCGGTAGTTGCCACAGCTCCTTGTAACCGAGCGCATACGTTTGCGGACAGCGATCGGCCTGTTCGTGCAGCTTGAAACGGCGGATCAGCTGTTTGGAGATCGAGCCGCGACTGCCTTCCGCAAGGATCGTCAGCTTGGCGTGAATCTCCACACCGGGTGTGAAGTTGGGACCCGGCTCGCCGTCCTTCTCCAGGCCCATGTCGCCGATGCGCACACCCTTGACTGCGCCGCTTTCGTCGAAGAGCGCCTCCGCGGCCGAAAAGCCGGGGAAGATGTCGATGCCCAGTGCTTCCGCCTGCTGCGCGAGGAAGGGGGTGAGTTGGCCGAGCGAGATGATGAAGTTACCGTGATTGTTGAACGGCGTGCTGTAGGTCATCGACTTCGGCAGCACCTTGGGCACGAGCTTGAAGACCCAGTCCAGCATCGAACCGTTCTTCGTGAGGATCTGGAAGACATCTTCGGTCGCGGGCACCTTCATACCCGTGTATTGCTCCCGCCACTCGGGTAGCAGCTTGTCCAACGGGCCGGGTTCGAACACCGCTCCGGAGAGGGAGTGCGCGCCCACGGCGGAGCCTTTCTCCAGCACGCAGATGTTCTTCTGCGGATCGAGCTGCTTCAGTCGGATGGCGCACGCAAGACCGCTCGGCCCGGCGCCGACGATGACGACGTCGTACTCCATGACATCGCGTTCGATGGCTGTTTCGCTCATGAGACCCAAGTGTGGAACGCTAAAAGGGGCGCGAAATTTAGCACAGCATGCGCCCTGGGGTTCGCGGCCCTGAGCCGCTCTGAGCAGCAGAACGAGCCGAACATGCGAAGTTTCGCAGTGCGTTCGGCGAAAGCGCAGGCAGCCTTCGCGAATGACAGCGAGCTAGCGCTTGGGCAGCTGCCGCTTGACCTCGGCGAGATCGCCGACGATGACCACGGACATGGCGTCGAGCTGCAGATACTGCTGCGCTGCCTTCTGTACCTGCTCGGGCGTGACGGCGTATAGCCGGTCGATGAAACTCGTCAGCCATTCGCGCGGCAAGCCGTGCAGATTCATGAACGCGATCTGCCCGACGAGACCGCCCCGAGTGGAATTGCCGAGCACGAACATGCCGTGGCGGTAGCGCTTGATGCTGTCCAGTTCCGCGGCGCTCGGTGGCTCGGCGGCAAGGCGAGAGATCTCCTTCGTGATCTCCTCGAGGGCGGGTCCGGTCTGAGCCGTCTTCACGTCGGCAGCTTCGTACCATGCGCCCGTGCGGAACTTCGGAGCGAGGGAGCTCGAAGGCGAATAGGCCCAGCCTTTCTGCTCACGCAAGTTCATGGTGATGCGCGAGGTGAGAACGCCGCCGAGCAGTGTGTTGGCAACGGACAGCGACATGAAATCCGGTTGCGTGGGATCGATGACTCGTGTGCCGATACGGATCGTCGATTGCGGCGCGCCGGGCCTATCGATCAACTCGAGCCTTGCAACGTTCCGCTGTTGCGGCGGTGAGATGAGCGGTTCGGGCCCGCGCGTCCATGCATCGAAGTGCTCGCGGACAGCCTGTTCCAGGTGTGAGCGATCGAACTGACCGGCGACGTACAGATGAGTGCGTTGCGCGCCGAAGTTAGTTGCGTAGTACTGTCGTACATCCTCGATCGTGTAAGCCGCAAGCTGCTCGGGCGTCGGCACATCTTGGCCATAAGGGTGATCCGGATAAATCAACTTCGAGAACGCGACGTTCGCCTGCGTTTGTGGTGAGCTCAGCTGCACGGTGAGCGACCGCAGAAAATCCTGCTTCAGACGCGCCAACTCGGATTCTGGAAGTAACGGTCGCGTGAGTACTTCAGCCAGCAGCTTGACGGCTTCCGCTGCCGACTCGCTGAGCACGTCGAGTCCAATCGATGATTCGTCATCGCCCGACTGCGCGCTCAAGGAGCCACCCATCAGTGCAGCCGCCTCCGCCATCTGTTCTGCCGACCGCTGTTGCGTGCCTTGTTTCATCAGCTCGGTCGTCAGCGAAGGCAGCCATACCTTCCCGTTTTGATTGAGACCGCCCGTGCGCACGACAGCGCTGATGGTGACTTTCGGCACCGTGCCGAATGGGACGAATGTGACTTTCAAACCGTTCGGTAGTTCGACAGTTTCCAGCTCGGCGACCACGAATGGCTTCGGCGCGCTGGGCGGTGGTGGCGATTGTCGCTCAGCCGACGCCGGTCCCATTGCGGCGAGCATCGCACCAGCCATGGCAGCGATGAGAAGGGAACGAATCATGGCTTGCCTCCCTGCTGTTGCGCCTCGGGCTGCACGATGAGCACGGTTCGGTTCGTGGGCCGCAAGTACTCGGCTGCCGTGGTACGCACGAGCTCCGGTGTGACCTTCGCGAACTCGGATTCGATGCGATTCACGAGCGTCGGGTCGTTGTCATAGAGGGCGAAGCTCGCGAGCAGCCCGGACAAACCGATGCGCGATCCCGAGCCGACTAGATCGTATAGCGCTGAGCGAATCTTGATTCGTGCCCTTGCGAGTTCCTCTGCGCTCACGGGCTCGGTGCTCAAACGTGCGATGTTCTCGTCGAATGCCGTCATGATCTGCTCGTTCGAGACATGGGCGTCGTGAATCAGCGCCGCGGTCCACAACATCGGCCCGTCGTAGTCGAACATGTTCCCGAGCATGTTGATACCGCCG
The DNA here is from genome assembly GCA_966434585.1 of uncultured Gammaproteobacteria bacterium. Taxonomy (GTDB): domain Bacteria; phylum Pseudomonadota; class Gammaproteobacteria; order Steroidobacterales; family Steroidobacteraceae; genus DATELY01. Next base: position 7,889 of record CBJNAT010000057.1, read on the forward strand.
AACACCTGGTCCGTGTAGCCGCGACGTTGGACGAGATCGCGATGCAGACGCGAGTCCTCGCCTTGCAGGAGCAGCTCGTCGATGAGACCCATCGCGAAGTATTCGGGTGTCCAGCGTGTGGGGACGTGATAGGCGATGGCGAGCGCGGGTCGCGGCTCGAGCTTGCCCGGCTTGATTGCGCGGCGCTCTTCGGTCTGGCGGGGCTCGCTGATGCCCACGTCAGGCGGGCGTGGACGCTGCGGAATCGAGCCGAAGTATTCCTCGATCCACCGCTTGGTTTCGGCCGGATCGAAGTCGCCGATCACGACGAGTGCGGCATTGTTGGGTGCGTAGTAGCGATCGAAGAAACTGCGCACGTCCTCCAGCGTCGCTGCCTCGATGTGTTCGAGATCGCCATAGAAGTTGTGCGCGTTGTACCAGTTGGTGTTCGCGTACTGCGGCATGTCCAGCCACGGAAAGCCGCCGTACGGTTGATTCAACACGTTGACCTTCACTTCTTCGGAGACGACGCCTTTCTGATTCGTCAGGTTCTCCTCGGTGATGGCGAGACTGCGCATCCGATCGGCTTCCGCCCACAGCATCGTGCGCAGCGCGTTCGAGGGAAATGTCTCGTAGTAGTTGGTGTAGTCGAAACGGGTGGAGCCATTCAACGAGCCGCCCATGCCCTGCACGAGCCGGAAGAATTCGCCCTTCGGCAGGTTCGCTGAGCCCTGAAACATCATGTGCTCGAACAGGTGCGCAAAGCCGGTGCGATCGCGCGGCTCGATGCGAAAGCCGATGTGATAGTGCAGGGCGACGGTTGCAATCGGCACCGAATGATCTTCGGAGAGCACGACCCGCAAGCCGTTCGGCAGTGTGTAGTAATCGATCGGGACGTGCAGCGATGCGGACGGCGGTGACGATGCCGCCTCAGTGGCAGGAGCAGACTCCTGGCGCACGCCCTGGGGGGTGCAAGCGCTGAGCAGGAGGATGGCCGCTAATCCGCTCGATACTGCCTGTTTCTGCATGCGTGAGATCCTTCGGCTCGTACGAGTTGAGCGCTCACTCAAAGCCGCTGACCGCCGTCGAGTTCCACGACGCGTCCGCTGAAATAGTCGTTCTGGGCAATGAAGAGTGCTGCATGCGCCATTTCAGCAGGTTCCGCCAGGCGCCGCAGCGGTACGGCTTCCTTCATGCGTTCCAGGATTTCGGGCCGCATCGCATCGAGAATGTCCGTGCGCGTGAAGCCGGGTGCGATCGCGCCGGTGCGAATGCCGTAGCGCGCAAGCTCTTTCGCCCACACCGATGTCATCGCGACGACGCCAGCCTTGGTTGCGCTGTAGTTCGTCTGCCCGATGTTACCGCTGCGCGAGATGCTCGACATGCTGATGATGCAGCCGCCTTGGCCGAGCTGAATCATGCGAACGGCCGCTTCGCGTGCGCAGAGGAATACGCCGGTGAGA
>CBJNAT010000058.1:0-9261 GCA_966434585.1 uncultured Gammaproteobacteria bacterium
ATCGCGACGCCCCGAGCACCGAAAGCCGCATAACGACCATCGGCCAGCTTCGGTGGCTCATATACCTCGGCGACGCACGTCTGCGGCGGGTTCTTGCCGGGCTCGAGCCGAACGATGCGACTGGGTACCGAGGGTAGAAAGCTCACGGCCCAGACGCTGCCATCGACGGGGTTCGTCTCGATGCCGTAGAGAAACCGCTCGAAGGACAGACGTGTGTCTTTGTTCGGATCGATGGATTCACCGGGCTGATTCCACTGCGCGCGATCGGGAGTGATGGCGTAATTGCCCGAGGGTTTGCCGTTCGTATCGATGACGATGGGACACCAGCCGTTGGCTTTCACGGAATCCTGCGTTTCATCCCACACACGCGTGTTCAGCCAGCCGATGACATCGCCGTCGCCGCTGAAGTAAAGCGTGTTGTCCTTGTCGTAGCCGAACTGCAGATGATGCCCCCCGTAGCAGTTCTGGATGCGCACAGTTTCGTCCTGTTTCGGATCGTGCATGTAGATCGCGCGATCCTCTTTGCCAGGCAGCGGGAAATAGCGGGCGAAGGCGCTCTTCGCGCCATCGACACAGAACTTTGGTTGATCGGGCCACGTAGATTCCAGCGGCCAGAAGCGCCCCGCAAGCTCTGCGTCCCAGACTCTTCCCTTCTGATCCATCATCAGCGTGTGGGGATACGAGCCGCGGAAATCGTGCGGCTGACGTCCGGTCGGCAGCGGAATCTCGCGCGTCTGCCGCGTGCGTTGATCGAACACTTCGATGAAGCCGTGTTTGGATGCCGCGCCGTAAATCGGTCCGTTCGCATTGATCGTGGGATTACGGCGATCGGTGGAGATCACATCGTGCATGAAACGGCCGTTGCCCCAGTCCCACTGTGAGATGACGATGTTGCGTTCGATCCCGCGAGGCCGCGGCGGTGCCTGCGGCGGGACCTCGCCATTCGCAATCCTGCGTGTCCAGTCCGCGTACATCTCGACGCCGCGATCGAATCCGAAATCGTTCATCGTCATGGCCATATAGGCCGCCATGCCAGGACCCTGATCGCCGACGGCGCTATGGCCGAACGGCCGCGCCTTGACGATGCGTTCCTTCCAACCGTCGACGCTATTCTTCTCGAGCGTGCGCGTGACCTGGCTGCCAATTTGATGGCACAGCGTGCAACCCTCTTTCAGCATCGCGAGCCAGTGCTGCTGTGTCTGCATTCGTTCGCTGATCCGGTTGCCCTTCGCGCCCGTGCCCGGAAACTCTTCGATGGCAGGCGGCTTGAGCAGCGCATACCAGTAGCTCGCTGGATAGTACTGAGCGGCTGCGTGTGCATCGGGTGCAAGCTTCGCGGTGAGATCCACGCGCGCGCCAGGCTGTACGAGGACGGGCTCGGAATCGACGAGACCATAACCGCGCACCCACACCTTGTACTTCGCCGCCGGCAGCTCTGGCATCACGTATCGACCCTGGTCCTCAGTCACCACGATCTTGATGTGACGTGTGGGAAGATTCACCGATTCGGCGATGACCCAGACGCCGGCCTCAGCGCCCTCCTTGCTGGTGACGACACCGCTCAGGCCATCGCTCACCGTGGGGACCTCGATGGGCGCCTCGGCTGATGCGGCCCGAGCGGCGTAGGCAAGCGCGATGCTCACAGCCCAAGCGAGTGGCAATCGTCTGTCGGTCATGGGCTGCCTCGGATCAGAAACGAACGGTGGCCTGCACGGCGATTTCGCGCGGCCGTCCGATCACGAGCGAAGTATCTGCAGGCACGCCGGCGTTGGTGCCCGTGCCCGAGCCGGTCAGCGGATGATCGATGGCGTTCGCACCGACGAGCTTGTCGAGGAGATTGCGTCCGATGAGCGCAACCTCCCATTTGCGCGAGTCGTCCAGCAGGCGAATCGTCGAGTTGAGATCGACGTAGCCGTCCTGCTTCTGGAACGGCGAGAGCGTTTCGCCGAGATAGTACGAACTCGTGTAGCGCGAATCCGCACCGAAGCCGAGCCGCAGCTCGCTGCCTGCCAGCGCCGTTTCCCAATCGAAGCCGACGATGGCTGTCCACTTCGGCGCGTGACTGCCCCTGCGGCCATCGTAGTCCTGAGAGGTGTATGCGCCCGTTGCGCTGTTGAACAGCTGATCGCAGCCCTGCGCGATGGTCTGGCCCGTATAGCAGGCGCCGATGTAATCGCGATATTTCGCATCGTTGTAGTACAGAGAGCCGCGCAAGCTGAGACTCTCGCGCGCCGCGTAGGAGAGGTCGAGTTCGACACCTTGCGCGCGATACTTGCCGGCATTGCCCACGTGCAGGGTGACCGCGACAGGATCGAACACCGACACTTGGAGGTCCTTGTACGTATCCCGATAGAACGTGAGCGAGTAAGTGAGCGCACGCTCCAGCACGTGTCCCTTGACGCCTAGGTCGATGCCGGTCGCCTTCTCGCTGTCGAAGTGGATCGTGTCCGCCGTCGTGCCCGCGAATGCGATCTCGCTGAGATTGCTGCCGCCCGACTTGTAACCCTTCTTGTAGGACGCGAAGAGGTTCAGATCGTCTTTGGGCCGCCAGCGCAGAGTGACTTCTGGTGAGACATTGTCATCGTCGAATTCATCCTCGATCGGGCTCGTGATGAATGGGAGTCCGGTGGAGGCTGAGGCGAAGAACGCTTCCAGTGTCGTGTCCTTCTCCTCCTTCGTGTAGCGCGCGCCGCCCGACAGATCGACCGTGGGGGTCAGCTCGATCTGGGCTTCGAAGAACGCGGAATACGTGTTGCCGTCGGTGGAGCCGCCCGTGTCCCACTGATCGGTACGTCCCGTTGCGGGATCGGGCGGCGCCGTGAACAGTCGCACCGCACGGCTGAAATCGAGCTGCGTGTCATCGAAGAACAGGCCCGCTGTGAAATTGAACGCGCCTTTCATCGACGAAGCGAGCCGCACTTCCTGCGACAGCGAGGAATACTCCACACGCTCTCTGCCGAACGTCTGACTTGCGCTGCCGAGGTTGAATTCCGTGAAACTTTTCGTGTCGTAATCGTAGTAGCCGGTCACCCAGGTGAGCGTCAGCGTGTCCCACCGATAGTTCGCAGTCAGCGCGCCCACGGTGCCTTGATATTCGGAATAGGGCTCGCCGCCCTTCGAATCGGGGAAGCTCGCCGCGATCGCAGGGTCCAGGGCCACCTGGCTCGTGCGCTTGTCCTTCCTGCAGCCATCCGCCACGTTCGGCACGAAGCCGAGAATGGGCTGTGGAGTGCCACCCGGTCCCTGGCAATTCACCAGTTGCGTGTAGGCGTTGATGCCATCGTTATCGAGGTCGCTATAGGCGAGCTTCAAGTTCGCGTCGAATTGCTCGGAGGGTTGGTAGACGACGGTGAGCCGTCCACCGTATTCGTCTTCTTGCGGCGAGTCGCTGTCGCGCGGCACACCATTCAATTCTTCGCCGATGTTATCGAAGAAGCCGCCGTCGAGCTTCGAGGCACGCACTGCCAGCCGTACGCCGAGCGAGTCCGCAACCGGTCCAGAACCGATCAGCTCACCCCACGTTTGCTGTCCCTCGAACTCGTACCCGGCGCGGGCCACGAACTCCGGTGTATCGCCTGGGTCCGCCGTCTTGATCGATATCACACCTGCGGTGCTGTTCTTGCCGAAGAACAATGCCTGCGGGCCACGCATGACCTCGATCTGCGCCGTGTCGAACAGACCTTGGTAGATCGCGCGTCCCTTGTTGATCGGCACATTATCGATGTTGATCGCAACCGCCTGCTCGAACGAGACACTGGTGAACGCCGTGCCCACACCGCGCAGATAGATGTTGGCGCTGCTGTTGTCGGTCGATCGCGAGAGCAGCAACCCCGGCGTGAGCTTGCCGGCGGCGACGGCGTCGTTGGCTGCATAGCGCTGAAGGTCCTGCTCGCGCAGCGCATAAATGGCCACGGGCACGTCCGTCAGGGTTTCTTCGCGCTTCCTGGCCGTGACCACCACTTCTTCCATGGGTGCTGCACTGCGTGTCTCGGGTCCTTCTCGATCCGCAGCGACTGAGGGGGATGCAATCAGCACACCCGCTATTGCAGTGGCTGTAGCGATCCGACGGTCCGAACGCGCGACGCACATGGCGGGAGTCGTGATCATTGTTTATGCCGCCCCCAAATCGGTGAGTACGAACTGAGCCGCCGTGCTGCACGATGGCTGATATCGACTGTAGCGCCGGGTCTCACCGGGAGACTTGTCCACCACTCTGCGATCTCTTGGTTGCGAATCGCACGAACCTCTGAAGTCCGATGTCCGGATCCAGGTATTCGCGACGCTTCACCTCCTCGGCTCCAGCAGATTGACAGAGCGCCGAGGTGCGCATAGCTTGACTCGACCGACCCAGCGGTCGGTCCTCAGGGCATTTGTAAATGGAGCGATGAGTTCTGGGGTAGGGGGTAACGATGTGGAACGAGAATCCAGGTAGCTCAGGGCCCGCGATGTCGCCGATCCCAGGCGGGGTCCGCGGCTTCCAATGCGCCATATCGCAAAGCTTTTTTCCCTATGAAGTCAGCAGCGTGGGCGCGCCCGATTCATTTCAAAGCGCCGCCGCCGTGGGACGTATTGGCGCACTCGGGCTCTCGCGCACCTATGTGAGCGACTCGTTCTACGGCCGTCGCACGCGCGCCCATCGCGGAGAAGAACGCAAAGCGTATGTGCTGATGATGGTGGAAGAAGGCCTCGTGCATTTCTGGGGCCCCCGCACGGCGATCGCGAACGCGGGCGACCTGGTGCTGCTGAACGCGGACCAAGCCTTTGAGTCGCATCAGGAGATCGCCGGCTATTCGCTGGCGGTCTCGATTCCCGCGCCGATGCTTCGCCTGCTTTACGCAGAGGTGGATGATTGGTGCCTGATTCCGCTAGCGACCGTTGAAGGCCCGTCCGTGATCCTCCGCCAGTGTCTGATGACGTACTGGCGGACGCATTCGAGTTTGACCGGTGCCGATTACAGCAGTCTGGCGATGGCGATGATTCACTTGCTCGGTGCGTGCTTCCGCCGATCTTTGCCGCACATCGACTCTCGCTGCATGCAAGCGCATTTCCTGCGTGTGTGTGCAGACGTCGACGAGCACCTGTCCGATCCAGAACTCTCGGTCGATACCGTTGCGGAGCGGCTGGGCATCTCGAAAAGCTATCTCTTCGTGGTGATGAATGCGGCCAACACCACACTCGGCCGCTTCATCCTGGAACGCCGGCTCGATCGAAGTCGTCAGCTGCTGGCCGACCCCGCGACCCGCTTCAGGACCATCTCCGAAATTGCGTTCTCGCTGGGGTTCCAAGACCTCTCGCATTTCAGCCGGCGCTTCACGAAAAGGTTCGGACGCTCACCGCGCGCCTACCGAGTCGCGGCGCTGTCCGAGTTCTCTGAACACCAGTCGAGTGCGCCGACTGATCACTGATCGACTCAGCGCTACGCCACGTCGTCGGCGCGATAGAACGCCTCGCCTCGTACCGCGCGGGCTCGAAGCCAACTCGATGGCTCGAATCGGGATCCATGACGGCGAGCCAATTCGGCACATTCGCTCACGAAGCGCGCGATGCCGAGGGTATCGATGTACGACAGTACGCCGCCGGTATACGTCGGGAAGCCCCAGCCCAGCACCGAACCCAAGTCGGCATCGGCCGGGTGGCTGATCACCCCTTCTTCAAAGCACCGTGCGGCTTCCAACGCTTGGATGTGCAACAGCCGCTGCTTCACTTCATGTACGTCAGGCTGCTCCGCTTTGAGCGGATAGAGTTCCTGGAGCCCAGGCCACAAGCGTTTCGGTTGATCCGGCGGATAGTCGTAGAAGCCTTTGCCGAAGCGACGGCCGGGACGCTCCAGCTCGGCGGCGAACTTGCGAATAACGTCGTACCCGATGGGCTTTTCGAACTTCGCGCCCAGGTCACGCTCAGTTTGTTGCAACACGTTCCACTGCAGCGCCATCGTGACTTCATCCGAAACCGCGAGCGGACCGACCGGCATACTCGCCATGCGTGCAGCATTCTCGATCAGGGCTGGCGCAACACCTTCAGCCAGCATGGCCATGCCTTCGTACACGAAGCTGCCGAAGACGCGATTCGCATAGAAGCCCCGACCATCCTTCACGACGATCGGTGTCTTCCTCAGCTGCGCGACATAGTCGAGCGCACGCGCAAGCGTTTGTTGGTTCGTCTGCTCGCCGACGATGACTTCGACCAGCGGCATCTTCTCGACGGGCGAGAAGAAATGAATACCGATGAAGCTTTCGGAGCGACGCACTGTCTGAGCAAGCCCAGTGATCGGCAATGTCGAGGTATTAGTCGCCAAGACGGCATCCGCGCCGATTATCTCTTCGGCTTGTCGGAAGACTTGGGCCTTGATGTCGCGGGCTTCGAACACTGCTTCGATGATCAGGCCGCAACCCTTCAAGCGCGCGTAATCGGTCGTGGCTTCGATGCGCGCAAGAATTTCAGCGGTAGCCTCCGCAGTAGCGCGTCCGCGCGCCACTTCCTTCTCGAGCAGTCCGCGTGAGTAAGCCCTGCCCTGCTCCGCCGCGTCTTGCGTGCGGTCGAGCAGCACGACCTGCATTCCAGCTTTGGCAGATACATACGCGATGCCCGCACCCATCATGCCGGCGCCCAACACACCGACCTTGGTGGCGCGCCATTTCGCTACGCCCATAGGCCGTCGTGCGAGCTTGTCTGCCTGACCTTTGTTGATGAAGGTGGTACGAATGAGGTTGCGAGAAACCGGATCGAGCAGGAGCTTGGCGAAGTAGCTCGACTCGATGCGCAATGCGGTTTCGATCGGCACTTGCGAGCCTTCATAAACGCACGAGGCGATGCTGATCGGCGCTGGATAGTTGTGGAAGGTGTTCTTCGAGATCTGCGCCGCCGCCATCATGAACGCATTCAACGTGGCCGGCGTGTTCATGCCGGCACCGCCCGGAACGCTGTAGCCCTTGCGATCCCACGGTTGCAGCGGTTCCGGTGCCGACCGTAACCAACGCTTGGCTGCAGCGATTAGCTGCTCGCCCGCCACGACTTCGTGCACGAGACCGAGCTTGAGCGCTTCCGCGGGTTTGAGCTGAGTGCCGGTGAGCAGAAGGGGCAGGGACTTCTCGATACCGATCAGACGTAGCGTGCGCTGAGTGCCGCCGGCACCCGGCAGCAAACCCAAGTTGACTTCGGGGAAGCCGACAACCGCTGCCGGAGTCTCCGTCAGCACTCGGTAGTGACACGCCAAGCACAGCTCGAAGCCACCCCCCAGCGCAATACCGTTGATAGCCGCGACGAAGGGTTTGCCGCACGTTTCCATGCGTCGAAACAAGCGATTCAACGCGTGACTGAATTCGAATGCGTCATCCGCCGTCAGGCCGCGCTCCTGCATCGTCATGAACGCATTCACGTCCGCACCCGCTACGAAGGTCCTGCCTTCGGCCGTGAGAATCACGCCGCGAATCGCTGGCTCATTTGCCGCGCGCTCGATCAATGCGGTCAGTTCCGCCACGAACTCCGGCGTCAGCACATTCATGCTGCGCTCGGGAATGCGGATCGTGGCGACCGCAAAACCCTCGGTATCCATGTCTACGTGCAGGCTCGGCATGTCAGACCCTCTCGATGAGCGCGGCCGTACCCATCCCGGCGCCGATACACAGCGTGACGAGAGCAGTGCTCAGATTGCGTCGTTCGAGCTCATCGAGCGCCGTGCCGAGGAGCATGGCGCCGGTTGCGCCGAGGGGATGACCCAAGGCGATTGCACCGCCGTTCACGTTTACCTTCTCGTGCGGCACTGAGAGCGCACTCATGAACCGCAGCACGACCGCTGCGAAGGCTTCGTTGACTTCGAACAGATCGATCTCCGCAATGGTCATCCCTGCGCGCTTCAACAACTTCTGCGTCACCAAGGCAGGTGCAGTGAGCATGATCGTGGGCTCACTGCCGATCGAACAAAAGGCGCGAATCCGGGCTCGAGGTTTGAGCCCAGTACGTGCGCCGAAGCCTTTCGACCCGAGCAGCACTGCAGCGGCCCCATCGACGATGCCGCTCGAGTTGCCACCGGTGTGAATGTGGCGGATCGATTCGACGTGCGGATAGCGCTGCAACGCGATCGCATCGAACCCGCCCTGTTCGCCCATGCCCGCGAAGGCCGGCTTGAGCTTGGCGAGATCCTGCAAGGTCGTGCCCGGACGTAGATGCTCATCGCGCTCCAACAGTGTCTTGCCGAGCACATCCCGCACCGGAATGACGGAGTGGCTGAAGCGCTCCTCTTGCCAGGCCTGCGCGGCCCGCGCCTGACTCGCAACCGCGTACGCATCAAGCTGTTCTCGCGTATAGCCATCGAGCGTGGCGATCAGATCGGCGCCGATGCCCTGCGGCACGTAATAATTCTTGTAACTCACTTGGGGATCGGCATACACGGCGCCGCCATCCGAGCCCATCGAGACGCGGGACATGGATTCGACACCGCCCGCGATGATCGCATCGGCTTGCCCCGACATGATCTGCGCGGCCGCATTGTTCACAGCTTCGAGTCCCGAAGCGCAGAAGCGATTGAGTTGCTGACCCGGCACCGATTGCGCGTAGTCGGCATTCAGCACGGCCGTGCGCGCGATGTTGGCGCCTTGCTCGCCGATCGGCGTCACACAACCCAACACCACGTCATCCAGCTCGCTCGTGTCGAGCGCAGTGCGATCGCGCAATGCCACGAGCGTCTGCGTCGCGAGTTGGATCGGCGTCACTGAATGCAAAGCCCCATCGGGCCGGCCACGGCCGCGAGGCGTACGTACGTGGTCGTAAACGAATGCATCGATCACGTGAGGTCCCCTTCAACTGCCATGCGTGCGCCTCCTCATCCGAGGGCCTGACCGCCGTCGATCAGCAACGTATGACCTGTGATGAAGCTGCCCGCCTCCGACGCCAGCAATGCGAGCGCACCGCTCAACTCGACCGGCTCGCCGAATCGATGCAGGAGAATGCGCGACAGCAAGCGTTGCTGCGTGTCGTCGTTCAGCGTCTCGGTCATGCCGGTGCGGATCGATCCTGGCGCGATCGCGTTCACTCGGATGCCGTGCCAAGCCCACTGCGCGGCCAGGTCCTGCGTGAGATGCACGATTGCTGCCTTCGTCGTCGTGTACGGCACGACCTGTCCCTCTTCAGGTGTGTAAGACAGGAATGCGCCCACCGAGGCGATGTTGATGATCGCACCCGAGCGACGCGGAATCATTCGGCGTGCAGCAATCCGACACGCGAGGAAGGTGCCGGTGAGATTCACGTCGACCACTTTCTTCCAGC
>CBJNAT010000059.1:0-9226 GCA_966434585.1 uncultured Gammaproteobacteria bacterium
TCCCGCGAGCCCTTGCGAACGAGCACGAACACGGTGGGCGGCGAGCGTGCACCCGCAGTCGTGCGCTGCGTCAGCTCCTTGACGAGGTAGCGCCCGATGAAGCCCGTCGCACCGGTGATGAAGTAAGTCATGCGGCGATGAGCAGTGTCACGGCTTAGGGTGGGTCCGTTCGCCCTGAGCGTGTCGAAGGGCTCGCTTCACGGAGTGCTTCGACTTCGCTCAGCACGAACTGGGCCACGCGCGAGAGCTTGCAGACTACGAAGGGTCGGGCGCGTGCAGCATCGGGGGTAGCACTTAGCGGGCCGTAGAAGTGCCCACGTTCTTGGGCCGGCGCATGCCGTATCGTCGCAGCATCCGCATGCCATACGCTCGGGAGCATCGATCGGTGAACTCACCGCGGGAAGCGATGTCGGGCATCGACCTCGCCTGGCTGCGCATGGAGCGACCGACGAATCCGATGACGATCGTCGGTGTGCTCACCATGCGTGGCCACGTGAGCTGCGATGCTTTGCGGTCGCTCCTGAGTACGCGCCTGCTGCGTTTCCGACGCTTTCGAGAATTTCCGGCGCACGACGTGCTGGGCAGTTACTGGCGCGAGGACGAACACTTCACGCTCGATGCGCACGTGCACACATTGTCCTTGCCCGCGCGGGCCACCCAGGCCGATCTGGAAGCAGCCGCGAGCGATCTCGCCAGCACTCAGCTCGATCCACGTGGGCCTCTATGGCAGATGCATCTAGTCGAACGCTACCGCGGCGGCAGCGCACTCATCGCACGCTTCCATCACTGCTACGCGGATGGCATCGCGCTGTTGCGCGTAATGCTTTCGCTGACAGACTCGCGAGTGCCGGCAGCCCGTGCAGAGCACGCTCATCGTGCTCACACGAACAACGAATCATGGCTCCTGAACATGCCGCTCGCACGCACTGCACTGGCGATGACACAAACCGCCGCGCACACGGCGAGCGATCTCATATCGGCCTCGTTGCAGGCGCTGACTCATCCGCAGCAGAGCCTTGCGATGGCTGGTCAGGTCGCGGCCGCCACCCGCGAGCTCGCAACCATCGCATTGCTCGACGACGATCCGCACACACCCTTGCGCGGCGAGCTCGGCACGCGCAAGCAGGTCGCTTGGGCAGACCCGATCTCACTGGATGAGGTGAAGACCATTGGCCACGCGCTCGGCTGCACCGTCAATGATGTGTTGCTCGCGAGCATCGCGGGCGCATTGGGTGGCTACTTGCGCAATCAGCGGGCCGATATCAATAAGGTGACCATCCGCGCACTCGTGCCGGTGAACCTGCGCGATCCGGCGGCAGAGGTCGAGCTGGGCAACCGCTTCGGCCTCGTGTTCGTGAACCTACCGTTGGGCGAACGCAATCCGATTGCGCGCGTGTTGGCCGTGCACGAGCACATGGAGAGCCTGAAGACCTCGGCGCAACCCATGGTCGCGCTGTGGCTCTTGTCCGCGCTCGGCTCGCTGCCCGCGGCGATCGAGAAGCAGGCTGTGGACGTGTTGACGGCGAAAGCGACCGTAGTCATTTCGAATGTACCGGGGCCGCAATACCCCTTGTTCATCGCGGATGCGAAAGTGGACCGGCAATTCTTCTGGGTGCCGCAGGCCGGCAGCATCGGCATCGGCGTGAGCATGTTGACGTACGACGGACGCGTGCACTTCGGCTTGATGGCCGACAGCAACCTCATCCCGAAACCTGCCGCGGTTGCGCGCACATTTGGGCGCGAGTTCGAGAAGCTATTGTTGTGCACCGTGAGCGGCATCGGTCGTCCGTAAACCGAGCGAACTACCGCAACGACCTGTGGCTACTCGGTATATGGCTGCAGGGGCGAGGCTCGCACACTAGCGCGCCATTGCCATGACGGACTCTCGCATGCGCAATCTCGATCGAGGCATTCACAGGAGACAAATCATGGGTACTCGGAAAAAGACGAAGCGCGCTCGCGGCCAGTCCAGCTCGCCCGCGATGCAGGTGGTGGACGTCGGCAATCAGATCTGGCTGGCGGGCTTGGGTGCACTCGCGCGTGCGCAGAAGGACGGGCCGAAGCTGTTTCAGTCGCTCGTGAACGAAGGCAGAACGTTGCAGACCAACACCCGCGAAGCGACTGAAGAGGCGATCACCAGTGCGATCGACGAGCTGCGCGGCGCGATTACGAGTCGCACCGATGCGGTGCGGGATAAGGCCACGGAAACTTGGGACAACGTGGAAAAGATCTTTCAGTCGCGTGTCCAGAAGGCGCTGCAGCAGTTGGGAGTGCCCACCGCACGCGAGATCAACGCACTGTCGCGCAAGGTGGATGAGCTGAATCGCGGAGTTCAAGAGCTCGCGCGTGCGAGGACGACCGAGCGGCGTACCACGACCCGCAAGGCGCGTGCAGCGACCCCCGCGCACGGGGAGCAGTCTGCAAGCGTCTGACGAACTCGTCTCTCGCATGCTCAACGTCGAACCTGCCGCCCGGCCGAAGCGCAGTCGCCATCGTATTGGACTGGCACTGGCCGGCGGCGGACCGCTCGGCGCGTTCTATCAACTCGGCGCCTTGCATGCGCTCGCCGAATGCACCGAAGGTCTCGAGCTGACGGAACTCACGGGTTACGTCGGCGTCAGCTCCGGCGCGATCATCGCCGCGGCGCTCGCCAATGGGCTCACGACGGATGACATGGTGCGGCTCTTCTTCGTCGAGGATGCCGCCGAGCGCTTCCCGCTGACGCCCGGCATCCTGATGCGGCCGGCCGTGGACGAATATCTGCACCGCTTGCTCACGGTGCCGACGCTCGTCGCTCAGTCGCTCTCACGCTGGGCGAATGATCCACTGCGTCAGAATTGGGCTGAAGTGTTGAGTCCACTGATGCGCGCGGTGCCCACCGGCATTTTCGACAATCGTCCCTTCGAGCAGTACCTGCAGCAGCTGCTGAGCAGCGACGGTCGAACCAACGACTTCCGCAAATTGAAGCGCATGCTGCGGATCGTTGCGACGGATCTGAACAGCGGCACCGAAGTGCGCTTTGGTGAGCCCGGCTTCGATGCCATCCCGATCTCCGAAGCCATTCGCGCAAGTACAGCCCTTCCGGGGCTGTACACGCCGGTGCGCATGGACGAACACACGTATGTGGATGGCGCGTTGCTGAGGACGGTGCACGCCTCGCTTGTGCTCGATCGCGGTTGCGATCTCGTCATCTCCGTCAACCCGCTCGTCACGTTCGACGCTTCGGACCGATCGGGCGACACACGCTTTCACGATCTCGCCGACGCGGGGCTCGCGGTGGTGATGGGCCAGACCTTTCGGGCGTTAATCCAATCTCGCATGCAGATCGGCATGGCCAGTTATCACGCCCGTTATCCGCACAGCGATCGCTTGCTCTTCGAGCCGGATCGCACCGATGAGGCGATGTTCTTCGTCAACGTGTTTCGTTACAAGGAGCGTTGCCGATTGGCGGAGCACGCTTATCGATGCACGCGCCACGATCTGCGCAGACATGCCGATCGCTTAGCGCCGCTGCTGCATCGCCATGGTTTCGAGCTGCGGCTCGATCGCTTGAATGACAACCACCGGCACTTCCTGAGCAGCATTCAGGGCATGACCGCACAAGGAGTCACCGATCAGTTGAGCAGCACGCTCGATGCGTTGTCCGCATGGATGCGGCGGCAGGGTGCTCGCCAGAAGCGTGACGAGGCGACTGAGCTCTCCGCGAGTGTCCCAGACGTGTGAGCGCCTCATTGCGCGGACCCTCGGCAGCGGTGCATCTCGTTCGCATTCTGCTGGTCGAAGCCGTTGTGTACGCGCTGCTGTGTGGCACGCTGGTGTACTCGACGGAGATGACGCTCGCTTGGAGCGTGGTCGTCTGGCTGCTGCTGTTCGTCGCCACCCGAGTGTCCTTGGTGCTCGCCACGTTTGCCTTCTCCTGGTGGACGCAGCGGCCGTGGCACTTGTCGCTGCACGCTTGGCTGCGAATGCTCGTTGCGGAGTTCTGGGCTTTGTTGCGCTTTCAAGCGCTGATCCTCGCGGAACCGTGGCGCCGGGATGGCCCGCCAGCCAGCAGTCATGCCACGCTGCCATTGGTCATTCTGTTGCACGGGATCTACTGCAGTCGCGGCGTGTGGCGGCCCGTGATGCGTCATCTGCAACAGGCCGGGGATTGCGAAGTTCGCGCACTGGATATCGCGCCGTGCACCGCGGACCTCGCGAGCCAGACACAGCTACTCATCGATTGGCTAGAGACCAATGTGCGTCCCAACCGTCGTGCGATCGTCGTGACGCACAGCCTGGGTGGGCTCATCGCCCGGGGCGCTTTGTCTCAGCGCAGCCGCTCGAGAGTCGACCTACTCATCTGTATCGGTACGCCGCACGCAGGCAGTCGCATTGCCGAGTGGCTACACACGCGAATCGCGCAGGATCTGTGTCCGAAGAGTTCCGCGCTGGCCAAGCTGGCAACGACAGCCACGGATGTAAGTCGCATCACCTGTCTGTACACCGAACACGATGAGCTCGTCATTCCTGCCAGCAGTGCCGTGCTTCCGGGCACACGTCAGATCAAGGTGAGCGGCGTCGGGCATCTCGCCTTGATCTACTCGCCCGTTGTGCTGCAAGCAATCCGCGATGCCTTACGCGACTCGACGTTGCCGATTTGCGCAGTCGAATAAGGGCCGCCTCCCATGTACGGCGAGCTCTCGCAGGGGTAGCGTTTGCCCGCTGCCGCATCGAACTGGAGCACGCCATGGACAAGATCTGGATCAGAAGTTACCCGACAGGTGTTCCGGCGGACATTCGCGTGGATCCAAACGCGTCACTGGTGTCGTTGTTCAACGAGAGTTGCCGGCGCTTTGCTGCGCGCCCTGCGTTCTACAACTGGGGCACTACGTTGACGTACGCGGACATGGAGCGGCGCACGCGTGACTTCGCTGCGTATCTGCTCGAGGCGGGCTTGCACAAGGGCGATCGGATCGCGTTGATGATGCCGAACCTGCTGCAGTATCCGGTGGCGCTGTTCGGTGCGCTGCGCGCCGGTCTGGTCGTCGTCAATACGAATCCCCTGTACACGCCTCGCGAGCTGGAGCATCAGCTCAAGGATTCGGGCGCACGTTGCATCGTCGTGCTCGCCAACTTTGCACACGTCGTCGCTCAGGTGCTGCCACGCACGCAAGTCACGCAGGTGATCGTCACGCAAGTGGGTGACTTGCTGCCGTTTCCCAAGGGCGCGGTGATCAGCTGGGCCGCGCGCAAGCTCAAGAAGATGGTGCCGCCTTATCGGATCGAGCATGCCAAGGCCTTCAATGACGTGCTCGAGCAAGGCTCGCGGCTGCCGTTCTCGGCGCCATCGATCACGGGTTCCGATGTGGCATTCCTGCAATACACAGGCGGTACGACCGGCGTTGCCAAAGGCGCCATGCTCTGCCACAGCAATCTGGTCGCGAATTTGGAGCAGGTCGCAGCGATGTGGGCATCCATCATCGCCGATGGTGAAGATGTGATGATCACGCCGCTGCCGCTCTATCACGTGTTCTGCCTCACGTGTAACTGCCTCACGTTCATGCACCACGGTTGCTTGATCGTGCTCATCACGAACCCGCGCGACCTGCCGGCGTTCATGGCGGAGCTCAAGCGTCACCGCTTCTCGTTCATCACCGGCGTCAATACCCTGTACCGAGCGCTGTTGGATCAGCCCGGAGTGCAGCAGTTGGACTTCTCCAAACTCAAGCTCAGCATTGCCGGCGGCATGGCGCTGCATCCGTCGGTCATGGACAAGTGGCAGGGCATTACGAAGCGGCCCCTCGTGGAGGGCTATGGCTTGACGGAGGCATCGCCCGTCGTCGCCTGCAATGTGCCCGGTGCGCAGCGTGATGGCAGCGTGGGTTTGCCCTTGCCGTCCACCGAGATCTCGATACGCGATGACGACAATCGCGAGGTCCCCGCCTCTCAAGCGGGCGAGCTCTGCGTACGAGGCCCGCAAGTGATGCGCGGTTACTGGAACATGCCGGACGAGACCGCCAAAACGCTGGACGCGGATGGTTGGCTGCATACGGGTGATATCGCCACGATGGATGCCGATGGCTTCATTCGCATCGTCGATCGCAAGAAGGACATGATCATCGTGTCGGGGTTCAAGGTGTTCCCGAACGAGATCGAGACGGTGCTGGCGAGTCATCCCAAAGTGCTCGAGGCGGGCTGCATCGCCGTACCGGACGCTGAGACCGGCCAGGCCGTGAAGGCGTTCGTCGTGCCGCAGCCGGGCGAGACGATCGGCATCGACGAGCTGCGCAAGTTCTGCCGCGAACAGCTCACGGGCTACAAGGTGCCGAAGCACATCGAGTTCTGCACGTCATTGCCGAAGACCAATGTCGGCAAAGTCCTGCGTCGCGCGTTGCTGGAGATCGAACGGGAGCACGCGAATGCGCAGCCCGACGCTGTCGCTCATTGAAAATATCCGTCGCTCGCGCGAGAAGGTGCAACGCCACCCGGAGCAACGCACGCGTTTGCAACGATTGCAGCAATGGCAGCTCCAGCGCTTGAGTCGCACGTACGCGGACTTTCTAGCGGAGCCTCACTATCGGCCGGCGCTGGAGTTCTTCATGCGCGACCTTTATGGCCCACACGATTTCTCCCAGAGAGATCGCGATCTCGAGAAGGTACTCGGCACGTGGGAGCGCGTGCTGCCCGAACGAGGCATCACCGCGATCCGCTCTGCACTGGAGCTGGAATCGCTTTCGCAATCCCTCGATATCGCGGTGGTCGATGCGTTGGGCGAGCGTGAGCCGAGCGAGACGAGCTATGCGGCGGCCTATCGCCAAGCGAGTCGCTTGCAGGATCGACAGCGGCAGATCTGGTTGATCGCATCGGCCGGCCGCGCGCTCAACGAGCTGGTGCATGCGGCCTGGGTGAGCACGGCTTTACGCATGGCACGCACACCCGCCCGGCTTGCGGGTGTGCGGCAGTTGCATGAGTTTCTGGAACGCGGCTTTGGTGCATTCGCGCAGATGGGCGATGCGGAGCCGATGCTGAGTGCGATCGAGCGGCGCGAGACGCAGATCATGCGCAATCTGTTTGCAGGCACGTCGGTGCCCTTCGATGTGAACGCGCTCGGTTCGAGCGACAACAAAGATCGCAAGCCACAGCGCTCATGAGCTATCGCTTCATCATCATCGGCGCAGGCTCTGCCGGTTGCGTGCTTGCGAATCGACTCTCCGTCGATGCGAACAACCGTGTGTTGCTGCTCGAAGCAGGCGGACGCGATGTGAACCCGTTCATTCACATGCCGGCTGGACTCGCGAGACTCGTTCATAACCGGCGCATCAATTGGCACTATTACACCGAGCCGGAACCCGCACTGCACGGGCGACGACTGTATTGGCCGCGCGGTAAAGTGCTCGGCGGTTCGAGCTCGATCAACGCGATGTGTTACATCCGCGGGCAGCGCGAGGATTACGACGGTTGGGCCGCCGCCGGCAATCGCGGCTGGTCCTTCGCTGAAGTGCTGCCGTACTTCAAGCGTTCGGAGCGGCAGCAGCGGGGTACATCCGAGTACCACGGCGGCGATGGACTGCTGTGCGTGGAGGATCTGCGTGAACGCAATCCGCTCACGGACGCATTCGTTAGCGCTCGCGAAGCCTTGCACTTGCCCTTGAACGAGGACTTCAACGGCGCGCACCAGGAAGGGATCGGCTACTACCAAGTGACACAGAGCGGCGGACGGCGTTGTAGCAGTGCGGTCGCGTTTTTGAACCCCGCGCGCGAGCGCCGCAATCTGACGGTCATCACGCATGCACACGTCAAGCGCATCCGCATCGAACACGGTCGTGCAGTGGGTGTGGAGTTCCAGCGCAATGGCGAGCCGCGCTTCGTGAGCTGCGATGGTGAGGTGCTCGTGTGTGCCGGCGCCGTCAACTCGCCGCAACTGCTCATGCTGTCCGGTATCGGGCCGCCGGATCACCTGCGCGCCGTCGGAATTCCAGTGCGCGTGCCGCTCGCGGGTGTGGGGGCGAATCTGCAGGACCACCTCGACGTGTGCACCGTCTATCGCAGCACGCAACCGATCAGCTACGACTTCCATGTCGCACGAGAGATCCAGGTGGGCCTGCGTTACTGGCTGACGCATCGCGGACCTGGCACATCCAACATTGCAGAGGCTGGCGGTTTCATCCGCAGCTCCTACGCCAGCGCCAGTAGACCGGCCATCCAACTCCACTTCATTCCTGCGCAACTCGACGATCATGGCCGCCATAGACTGCCCGGTCATGGCTTCACGGTGCATGCGTGTTTTCTGCGGCCGCACAGTCGCGGACACATCCGTCTGCGCTCGGCGAACTGTCACGAGCCGCCGCTGATTCACGCCAGGTATCTGCAGGCCTCGGTGGATCTGGATGTCATGGTGGATGCCGTGCGGCAGTCGCGTGCGCTCATCGCCGCGCGCTCGTTCGACAGCTTTCGCGGCAACGAGGTCTTTCCTGGGCGGCAGGCGCAAGCCACTATGGATCTCATCCAGTTCATTCGCGCGAAGGCGGAAACGGTGTACCACCCCGCCGGCACGTGCCGCATGGGTGTCGATGAGGATGCCGTCGTGGATAGCTCGCTACGCGTTCATGGCGTGGATGGATTGCGTGTCATCGATGCGTCGATCATGCCGACCCTCGTCAGCGGCAATACGAACGCGCCGGTGATCATGATCGCGGAGAAAGCTGCGGACATGGTGTTGGGTGCGGCGACGGAAGTCGTACGAGAGCCGATTCGAAAAGTGATGTGAATATGGGTGTTCCACATGAGCCTTCCGATTTTCCTTTTCGAGAAGGCGAACCTCACGTTCTTTGGCCATCGGAGGTTGCTCGCATGCACGCCAGTTCGAGAATTCCTCACGTCGGCGCGATGGACCCGGAGCTCCAGAACTCACCGATCGTCGATGACCTCGACGAAGATGCCGAGACGGTTCGTCAACAAGTACCCGGGGAACCCGTCTGCTATTTCAATGGGCGCGCGTTCGCCAACGGCGATTTGGTGCGCAGCGGCACTCAGGTGTTGAAGTGTCGATACGGCGTCTGGACGGATGTGGGGTCCAGCGATCCGGACAATCCATAGTCAATTTGCTCATCGTGCCCTGCGGTCTTGGCGCCGCGTCTCAATGTGTCGCAGCACGCGATGCATCGCGCGCGCGTGATCAAGGGATGAGCAAGCGCTCGTGACGGTGCCGTGATGCTGCGTCTGCGGGGCGAACGCGAGCGCCGGG
>CBJNAT010000060.1:0-9205 GCA_966434585.1 uncultured Gammaproteobacteria bacterium
GGGGCGTTTCGCTGGTCAGTACGCCAAGCCGCGTTCGGCCGACACTGAAACGAGAGATGGCGTGACCCTGCCGAGTTATCGCGGCGACATCATCAACGGCCCCGAGTTCACCGAGGCTGTGCGCACGCCCGATCCGCGTCGCATGGTGAAGGCGCATGCGCGTTCGGGCGAAGACATCTACGGCGACGGCGTACTGGAGATTCTGCAAGACGGCTTCGGCTTCCTGCGGTCTGCCGACAGCTCGTATCTCGCCGGTCCCGACGACATCTACGTCAGCCCAAGCCAGATCCGCCGCTTCAATCTGCGTACTGGCGATTCCATCTCCGGCCTGATCCGTCCGCCGAAGGATGGCGAGCGGTACTTCGCGCTGTTGAAGGTCGGTGAAATCAACTTCGATTCCCCGGAAGGCGCGAAGCACAAGGTGCTCTTCGAGAACCTGACGCCACTCCATCCGACGAAGCGTCTCAAGCTCGAGCGCGGTACGGGCTCGACGGAAGACCTGACCGCACGCGTAATCGACCTGGTTGCGCCCATCGGCAAGGGGCAGCGCGGCCTGATCATCTCTCCGCCAAAAGCGGGTAAGACGATGCTGCTGCAGAACATCGCGAGCTCTATCACCTCGAACCATCCCGAGGTGTATCTGATCGTGCTGCTCATCGACGAACGTCCGGAAGAAGTGACGGAAATGGCGCGCACCGTGCGTGGCGAAGTCGTCTCTTCGACCTTCGACGAACCAGCCACTCGCCACGTGCAGGTCGCAGAGATGGTGATCGAGAAGGCCAAGCGCCTCGTCGAACACAAGCGCGATGTGGTGATCCTGCTCGACTCCATCACGCGACTCGCGCGTGCTTACAACACCGTCGTGCCGAGCTCCGGCAAGGTGCTGACGGGTGGTGTCGATGCGAACGCCCTGCAACGTCCGAAGCGCTTCTTCGGTGCCGCTCGCAACATCGAGGAGGGCGGCTCACTGACGATTCTCGCGACTGCTCTGATCGATACCGGCTCGCGCATGGACGATGTGATCTATGAAGAGTTCAAGGGTACCGGCAACTCGGAAATCCACCTCGATCGCCGTGTGTCCGAGAAGCGAGTGTTCCCGGCGGTGAACATCAACCGGTCCGGTACCCGACGCGAAGAGCTGATCACGAGCCAAGAGGAGCTGCAGAAGATCTGGATCCTTCGCAAGCTTCTGCATCCCATGGACGAGCTCGCCGCGATCGAGTTCCTGCTCGACAAGATGAAGGACACGAAGACCAACGGCGACTTCTTCGATGCGATGAAGCGGTAAGCGGCGCTCTGCGCCTCGATGGCGTGAGGCGTGAGGAGAGAACTCCGCTAACCCTCACGCCTCACGCCCGAGGCTCGCCGATCGGCCATTTTCCGCACCGCGTCTCAGGTATTCCCTCAGATGTTGGGATCTAGGTCGCGGTAACCGCGGGCCCAAGGACCTAACTTACGCGCCAGGACGTATTGGCGCGTTATGTCGGAACATAGAGCAGATTCACCCACGCTGCGCTTGCGACGCCTCGATGCCGCTACCTTGGAGATCGCCGAGGTGCTGCGCGATCGGCGGCTGGTCACGTTATTCCAGCCACTGATAGACCCACGTTCGCGGGGCGTCTTCGGTTTCGAGGCGCTGACCCGCGGCCCCTCCGATAGCTGGCTGCATTCCCCGCAGAATCTCTTCGAAGCGGCGCGCCGCAGCGGATCGAAGCTCGAGCTCGACTACCTGTGCATCGAGAGTGCCTTCACGCGGTTCGCCAACTCGCGTGTTGTCGGCCATCTCTTCGTGAACGTCTCACCCGACAGCATTTACGAGGATGCAAATTTCGCAGGCCGAGTGCTCGACCTCGCTGCGCGCTCGGGAATGGCCCCCACTCGCTGTGTGTTCGAGCTCACCGAAGAGAGTCTGTTGGATGACTACGCGCGTCTGCGCACGACGTTGCAGCAGCTGCGCGATGCCGGCTGCGAGCTTGCCATCGATGATCTTGGCGCTGGCTCATCGGGATTGCGGACATGGTCCGAACTGCGGCCCGACTACGTGAAGATCGACCGCTATTTCATTACGGGTATCGACACGGATCGTACGAAATTGGAGTTCGTGCGATCGATTCTCGACATGGGGCGCGCAATCGGCTGCCGCATCATTGCGGAAGGCGTCGAGACCGAAGGTGAGTGCCGCGAGCTCGTCGAGCTCGGTATCGATCGCCTGCAAGGCAATTTCTTCGGCCGTCCGGCGACTGCGCCGACGCTATCTCTGCCCCAGGTCGATTCGCTCGACCGGGCGATCGTCATGCATGGTGCGCTCTGCGCAGAGCACATCGCTGTTCACGTTCCCCCTGTGACCCCGGAAACACGCGTGAGCGACGTGGTCGATGCGTTGCGGGGAGATCCCGAGCAACTCTCGGTAGTCGTGGTGAAGGACGGTCGACCGTTGGGGATTGTGCGGCGTGAAACGCTCTTCGCCCTGTTGGCGAAGCCGCTGCATCCGGAGATCTACAACAAGAAGCCGATTGGCGCCGTCATGGAACCGATTCCGATGCTGATCGATGCGCAGCTGCGACTCGAGCAGGTCAGTCGTCTGGTGACACAGAAGAGCCGGCCGCGGCTCACCGAAGAATTCGTCATCATCAAGGAAGGCAGATACTGCGGCGTGGGCCAGACGATCGATCTGTTACGCCAGATCACCGAGCAGCAATTGCATGCGGCGAAGCATTCCAACCCGCTCACGCTGCTACCGGGTAATGGCGCGGTGCGCAGTTGCATCGACCGGTTGATCGCGAGCGACCGGCGCTTCGTGGTCTGCTATCTCGACCTCGATTCCTTTAAACCGTACAACGACGTATATGGCTACGCTCAGGGCGACCAGGTGATCCTGCATCTGGCGAACGTCCTGCAGAACACGTTCTCCAAGCGACTCGACTTCATTGGCCACGTCGGCGGGGATGATTTCCTCGTCGTGGCACGCTCAGCAGATTGGCGCAAGCGCATCCTGCAGGCGCTCGATGCCTTCACTGCGAGGCTGCCTGAGTTCTATTCTCAAGAGCACCAGACGCTCGGTCGCATTCGAGCCGCAGATCGTGACGGCAACCTGCGGGATTTTCCCTTGCTCACGTTGTCGGTCGCCGCGCTGGATTCCGTGACGATGGGTGCCGACAGTGCGGATGCGATCGCGCACCTGTTGGCGCATTTGAAAAATCTGGCGAAGCAACGCGCTGGCAACAGCTTCATCTTCCGCAGCGGCGAACGCATGCTGGACCTGCTACCCAATGCCGAGTCCACGCCTGGGCCGTCGCTGCCGCTGACCGCGGCTCTTTCTGGCTCGACCTGACTGGGCTTTCTGCCTCACTGAGATAAACCATCGCGAGCCAGTCGGTAGAGGAGCAGCGCGAGTCGCTGCGTCTGAATGGGAAAAGTCCGCAGGTCCGCAAATTCCTGCGCCGTGTGCGCTTTGCCGCCGAGCAGTCCGAGGCCGTCGAGGTTCATCGCCACGTGGGCCGCCGCGAACGAAATGTCTGCGGCGCCCGCGCGTGCGGGATCGAGGGCCGTCACAGGTCCATGCCCGAGCTCGCGACTCACTTCATCGTACAGCGCGAGCAGATCTCGATTGCCAGGCGTGGGTGGCATCGGCGGGTAGTTGTGCGTGAAACGAAGGGTGCTGCGGGTCTGCGGTAGCGATTTCGCGGCGATCCTCTGCATGGTGCCGACGGCGTTCTCCAGTTGCTCGGGCGTCAACGCTCGTACATCACCGATCGCTACAGCACGGTCAGCGACGATATTCGTTTTGCCGCCGGCAGTACCTCGCATCGCGGCCTCATCGAAAGCCAACTGGCTGCCACTCGCCATGACCCCGGTGTTGAACGTGAGATAGGTCTCTTCGCGCAGCTCCGTGTAGAAAGCATTCAGAACACGTGCCAGCTCGTAGCTCGCACCGGCGCCGACCTCGGGGTTGAAGATTCGCGATGAATGTGCCGTGCGTCCCTGCACATCGAGATGCCAGTGACTGGAGCTACGGCGCGCGACAACGGCAGTTCGCGGGTCATCGGCTGCGTTCTCGAGACCCAACGCGACGTCCGCTCGCTGCGCAGCGTCCAGCAGGGCAGCACGCGCGGCGGTGAGCGGTTCGCCTGCATCCTCTTCATCGCCATTCAGCACGAGGGTCAGATCGAGCCGGTCGAGTGCATCGAGCGCAGCCAGCGCGTGCAGTGCAGTGAGCGCGACGACAATGCCGCCTTTCATATCGGCCGTGCCGGGGCCGCGCAGCGTATGTGCATCGATGCGCTCGGCACGCTGGAACGGGTGGGTGCGGTCGAACACGGTATCAAGATGGCCAATCAACAACACACGAGGACCCTTGCCCGGTCTGCGTAGCACGAGGTGGCCTGCACGACCGAACGGGGCTCCGTCGATCCACGTGCCCGTGAAGCCGAGCGGCGCGAAGCGCTCGCGGAAGAGCGCGCCGACCTGTCGCACCCCATCGAAGTTCAACGTCCCGCTGTTGATGTTCACTGCCTGCTCGAGGAGAGCGAGCGCGCCAGTTTGTTCGCGCTGCACTATCGCGACGATCCGCTCTGCCTCCGCGGCCTCGGCGCTTCGAGCCAGCGTGCACGCGACGATCATGCACAGCGCTGCAACGGATCTCTTCATGAACACTCCTGGGTCATCCTGGGGACGGCAATCATAGGAGGGGATGACTTCGATCTGCGTCAGTCATCGCGCATCGGGGGCTGCTAAGCTTCGCCCCGCATCGAGGAAGCCGCATGAAAAAAACCTCCATCGATATCTACCACAACCCACGCTGCTCGAAGAGTCGCGCGACGCTGGCACTACTCCAAGAGCGTGGGGTCGCCCCGAACGTCATCGAATACTTACAGACGCCGCCGAGTGCCACTGAGTTGCGCGCCATCGTGCGTAAGCTCGGCATCAAACCCGAGGCGCTCGTTCGTAAAGGCGAAGACGTATTCAAAGCGAAGTACGCCGGCAAGACGTTGAGCGATGCGCAGTGGCTCGAAGCGATGGCTGCGAATCCGATTCTGATCGAACGGCCGATCGTCGTTGCTGGCGAGCGCGCGGCCCTGGGTCGCCCCCCTGAGAACGTGTTGTCGATTCTGCCGATATGACCAAACTCTCCGTCAACATCAACAAGGTCGCGCTCCTGCGCAACTCGCGCGGTCGCGATTTTCCGAGCGTGGTCAAGTTCGCGCGACGCTGCCTCGAGTTGGGGGCGCATGGGATCACGTTGCATCCGCGGCCCGACCAGCGTCACGCGCGCTACAGCGATGTGCGAGCGCTCGCGCCGCTCGTTGCAGAGTTCGGTGCCGAGCTCAACGTCGAGGGCAATCCGACGGACGATTTTCTGGAAGTCGTGCTGGATGTTCGACCTCACCAGTGCACGCTCGTGCCGGACGATCCGGGCCAGCTCACCTCCGACCACGGCTGGAATCTGCGCCGCGACGAAGCGAGTTTGCGTGCCGTGCTCGGTCGTCTCAAAGACCGCGGCATTCGCACGAGTGTCTTCGTCGACCATGACTATGCCGAGATCGGGCTGGCGAGAGCCTACCGTGCCGATCGCGTCGAGCTTTACACCGAGCCCTACGCCGAGCGCTTCGGCGGCCCGGAAACCGATCGTGTTCTCGCGGCATTTGGCGAGGCTGCTCGGCGCGCACAGGCCGCAGGCCTCGGCGTCAATGCCGGCCACGACCTGAATCTCTCTAACCTCGCGCGTTTTCTGACGATTCCCGGCATCCTCGAAGTCTCCATCGGTCACGCCCTGATTGCCGAGTGCATCGAGCACGGGATCGAGCACGTCATCAGGCATTACGTAGCGCTATGCGGCGGCTGATCGCGCTCGCGTGCCTGCTGTTCGCAGTGCTCGTTCGCGCCGAACCGCTGTCAGAAGCACAGATCATGTCGAAGGCGCAGAACGCGCGTGCCGTGTCCGCATTCAAAATCTTCGACAATCTCTATTACATCGGCAATGATTTCGTCGGTGCGTATCTGATTCCGACTGAAAAAGGTCTGATCATGATCGACGCACTGTATGGGGACTTTGCGAGTCAGTCGATCGATGCCGTGCGCAAGCTGGGCTTCGATCCGCGGCACATCAAGTACGTGCTGTGCACGCACGCGCACTGGGATCACGTGGGTGGCGCCACTCTCGTGCAGTCGTTGACGGCGGCGCGTGTCGGCATGACCGCGGCCGATTGGGATCTGCTCGAGAGCGATCGACGTGCAGGACGTCTGCGGCACGTCGCGCCAGCCCGCGATCTCGTCATCAAGGATGGCGAAGTACTCACGCTGGGGCGCACGCGCGTGAAGTTCTATGTAACGCCAGGGCATACGCCGGGCGTGCTATCGATGGCATTCACCGTGTTGGATGGCGAACGCAGTCATCGCGCCTTCCTATTCGGCGGTGTTGGTTTGAACTTCGAGGGTGTGAAGCGCACCGAGCAGTATCTTGCGAGCGTGCGTCGTATCCGCGGCCTGGGGCCGATCGACGTCAATGTACCGAATCACCCATGGGTGGCCGATGTCTTCCAACGTGCGGATCGGTTGAGCCAGCGCAAGCCGGGCGAACCGCATCCTTTCGTCGCGCCGGCTGAGTTCCAGCGTTGGCTCGACGAGCTCGAAGCAGATGCCAGCCGCAAGTTGGCGGACGAGAAAAAGCGTGCGGGCTCCAAGAAGCCCGCGCAGTAGTAGTTCCTCACGATCGGAGACTTCATGAAACTGTATTGCTCGCGTGGCGCGAGTTCGCTGGCACCTCACATCGTGTTGCACGAGCTCGGTGCGCCGTTCGACATCGAGGCAGTGGACAACAAAGCGAAGAAGACGGCAAGTGGCGCCGACTTTCTGCAGATCAACCCGAAAGGCTACGTGCCTGCCTTGCAGCTCGACAACGGCGAGATCCTGACCGAGGCTGCGGTGATGTTGCAGTACCTGGCCGATCGCAAGCCGGAAACCAACCTGCTTGCTGCACATGGCACGATGCAGCGCTACCGGACACTCGAGTGGACTCACTTCGTATCCACCGAGCTGCACAAGAACTACAGCCCCTTCTTTGCGGCCGATACGCCGGAAGATTACAAGCCGGTCGTGCGTGCGAAGCTCAATCAACGGCTCGCATTCATAGATCAGGCGCTCGGCCAACGCGCGTACTTGATGGGTTCCCCGTGGACCATCCCGGATGTGTACCTATTCGTCACGACCAATTGGCTGCGTGCGACCGGACTCGATCTCGCTATGTTCCCGAACCTCGCCGAGTTCAAGCAGCGGATGGCAGAGAAGTCCGCTGTGCAGGCGGCGATGAAGGCAGAAGGTCTGCTCAAGTAGATCGCAGCAGGCTGCTGCCGCTCATCGCCGATGAGCGGCATCGAGCTCATATCACCCGTCATTGGGGGTGCGGCGCACTGGGGCACCGCCCCGATTCGTGATGCATTGCTCAGTGCGTCGCCCGCAGCGACCGGCACTATTGGCCAACCCATGAACCGCGAACTCGAACAAGTCGTCGTACAGCCCGATGCATTTCGCGTGGCGAAGCAGCCGGTGCTGTTGAGTTGCGAGTTGCATGCCGCATTGGCGGCGTGCGTGTTCGACGACACACAAGGCGCGGGCGGCCTGATTCACTTGCGCTATGTGGCGACAACGGATGGCGGGCCATCCGAGTTGACGGACAACACGCTGAGCTCGGATCTGCTGCTGCTCGACCGATTCTGCAAGGAGCTGCGCCGCCTCGGTGCCCGCAAGCAAAGCTGGCGTGTGCGGGTCTTTGCGCACGTGCCGACATCGCCCCGGAGCGATGAACACGCCGCAACGGTGTTAGATCTGTTGAAAGCCTACTTCTCCGACGGTCGTTGGGGCGCCGAATGTGAGGAGATCCGCCGCGATTGTCCTGTCGTCGTGCGGTTCGATCCGCGCGAAGGCCGTTTCTGGCTGCGCGGTAGCAACCCTGGCGAAGTTCCCACAGAGAACGTGGCCGCGCGGCGGGCCTAGCGGTCTGTCAGACTTAGGATTGATCTACTGCGCGGCGGGCGCTGGGTCCATTTTTCGATCCTCCTAGTAAAACTGTCCTCCATCATCCCACCGTCCTCGCCACGATCACCGAAGTCAGCAGGCTGCTAGCACTTCCTGCCACTGACCAATACGCTTCAGGCGGTTAAAGTCCCCGCTCCTGGGCCGTTGCGCTCCCCATTCGGACGCTCGCGTGACCGTCGACGTTCGCTTTGCCCCCATCGCTTCCGCCGGCCAGCTCGCAACCGCCGAGCGGCTCGCGCGCGAGATCTGGCACGAGCACTACGTTCCACTGATCGGTTGTGAGCAGGTGGACTACATGGTGAGCCGCCTGCAGACGGTTGCTGCCATGCAGGCCCAGCTCGCCGAGGGCTATGAGTACTTCTTGATGGAGCATGAGGGCGGTGCGGCCGTCGGTTACCTTGCGGTGCAGCCTAGGGCGGCGGAAGGTGCCCTATTTCTGAGCAAGTTGTATGTTCTGGCCGCGCTGCGTGGCGAGGGCCTGGGACGCAGAGCCCTGGAGTTCGCGGAGGAGCTTGCGCGAGGACGAGGGCTTGCGCGTCTATATCTCACGGTCAACAAACGCAATCCGGCCCGTTTCGTCTACGAGCGTCTGGGGTACGCGACAGTTGCCGACATCGTGACCGAACTCGGGGGCGGCTTCGTGATGGATGACTACAGGATGGAAAAATTTCTAACCTGAGACGTTTTAGCCTGATGGTTCAGTTACGCAAGATAAAGGCTCTATCACGTTCATGAGTGCCTCGATCGACAAGGAGGACGCAACCGACGGCGAGGGTGGGGCGCGCGAAGTGCTCACCTCCTGGCTCGAAGCGCATGCGGCAGGCGAGTGCGACACGCCGACCATGCAGTCGCGGTTCATCGCTGTCTGCCGCCGACATCCCGATGCGCCCTGGGATGCGCTGGCGTTGCTGGATCAATATCAACGGCGCGGGAAATTGGAGCCTGATGTCGGCCAGGTGCTGAAGCGCGAGATCGCCCAGATGGTGTTCGGCACACCGGCAGAGGCGACTCCACACGGGCGCGAGGAGCACCGGGCGCCTGCATCTTCCGAAAGATTTCAATCCCGCCCGCCAGCCAGCCGTGAACCCCAAGTTGTGGAGGAAGCGGAAGACGACGAAGCAGAGCGCGACGAGGACGACGACGACGAAGAGGACGAGGCATTGCCCGCGGCTGT